>NZ_JBSQOT010000052.1:0-9233 GCF_055117995.1 Deferrivibrio sp.
AGCATATTGGCTGTTTTTATTTTAGTAAGATTTAACATATTAAGTCCAATCCCTATAATAATTATTCCGCCAGCTACAGATATACCGTTTACATATATTTCATTTTCCATCAAGAAGAGGGCACCTGAAGCAAGAAGACTAAGACCGCCCTGATAAACAAGTATAATAATCACTGAAAACAAAACACCAATACCAAGCGTAGATGATAAAATAATTGATGACACTCCATCCAGCATACTTTTGACATACAATACGGACGGGTCATTGTTAAGCCCATCTTTTATTGCACCGATAATTGTCATCGAGCCAACACAAAAAAGTATACTTGACGTAACAAAGCCAAGGACAAAAGTGCCGGAATCAGTCTTTGTTTTTTTCTGTATATATGCACCCAGGTTATCCAATTTTTTTTCAATATCAATCATCTCTCCAAATATTGTGCCCAGTACAAGCGAAATGAGTACGGCCAAAAAATCATGCTTTTCAAAAGCCATTTTTATACCAAGTACAATCACAGAAAGCGCCAATGCCTTTAGTACCGAATCTTTTATATCTGCTTTTATTCTTTTCCCGAAAAAAAGACCTATAATTGTTCCTAAAGTCACTGTAGTTGCATTTACTAAAGTTCCCGTTATCATTATCTCACCAAACTTTTTATGTATTTTATACTCTCTTTAGCTACACCTTCAGACTCGATTCTTACTGTTGACTCATGATTATACTTAAATGCACTGTGAGTATAGTTATGACTCCCCACATAAGTAATTTTTCCATCTATTACCATAATCTTGGAGTGAGTCCTCACATCTTTTGAGTCATATATTACCTTTGCGCCGGCTTTTCTAAGCTCTTCACCTGTCTCTTTATTAATTTCGGTTGTAATGTCATCCCCCTTGCCAATATCCATTACCACAAAAACCTTTACACCTTTTTTTAAAGCCTTAAAAATGGCATCCTCCAAAATTGCGCTCATTTGAAAGCTGTTGTCTGTAGTCTTAAACATATAAATGGCAATAAATATATCCTCTTTTGCATCAAGAATATCTTTTGTCATAATATCAAGAAGCTCCCTGTCGGGCAGAAAAGTAACCTTTGCGTCATAACTTTTAGGTGTAGCATAAATATTTGTAATGGAGATATAAACAGCAAAAGCTGCTGCAAAAAGAAGTTTAAAATAAAATTTCTTTAATTTTCGTCCACGTCTCATCAATACCCCTTTTTTTCAATGCCGAAAATATAACAATATTCTCCTTTGACACCCCTACAGCATCACATATAATTTTTACCTGTTTGTAAATCTCATTATTGGAAAGCTTGTCAGACTTGTTAAGCAAAAACAAAGTATCTTTATTCAATTCATAAAGCATATTTATAACACTTATGTCATCGTTTGAAGGTATCCTTCTGATGTCAAGAATCAGCACACATAATTTTAATTGCTCTCTTTGTGAAAGATAAGTATAAATATTTTTTGACCAGCTTTCTTTTTCTTTTTTTGATACCTTAGCGTAACCATAACCCGGCAAATCTACAAAAAAGAATGTTTTTTCAATATCAAAAAAGTTTATCAGCCTTGTTTTACCGGGGGTTTTACCTGTTTTTACAAGACTTTTCCTGTTTAAAAGTGCATTGATTACACTTGATTTGCCAACATTACTTCTCCCTAAAAACGCAATTTCTGGCAAATTATGCTGAGGATAGTCTTTTGGCAAAATAGCAGATTTCACAAATTCAGCATTCAAGCAAGCACCCCGCACCTTTTTAAAAAATCATTTATGCAGAAGTCAAAATCCGTAGTAAAACCAGCAGCATTTTTATGACCTCCGCCGCCGTTACCAACAGCAATAACACTCACATCTATATCATCTTTTGAGCGAAGCGAAACCTTTTTCTTCTGAGCATTTATTATAAAAACGTATTTTGCATCAGTATGTTTTAAAATATGATGACCAAGCTCAGAATTATACTTTTCCGCAAAAATTACAGCAAACCTCCTTTTTTCAACATCTTCAAAGAAAGTAATATTTTTTAAGCCGTTGTCAAGATATTTGGTTTTTGACTCCTCCTCGATTTCAAGCAACATCTTCTCACTATCATCAAAATCTATGGAAGGCTTTTTCAAAAACCTGGCCACAAATCTGTCTATCCCGACAATGGAAAAAAACATATTCATTACTAAACTGTTATCAATTTTTAAATGCCACATATCATAATCATTCACAACTTCTGCAAACTCCTTGTATTCTTTTACATCACAACCAAGCTCCTGAAGCCACTCATATGTTAAAAGGGTGGCTGATTTGGTAGTATCGTGGTAGGAATCGATTATTTTACTCAATTCTAAAGATGTCATATGATGGTCTATAAAAAAAAGCTCAACATAGTTTTTTAAAAAATGAGCTGTTTCAATGGTTGGTGAAAGATCAGTTATTACTATTTTGTTGTACCTGTTGTAATTTTTTATTAGAAATCCATCTATTTCATCATAATTAAGATAAACAGTGTCAGCAATATCAAGAAATTTTTTAAGCAAAACAGCGCACCCTGCCCCATCCATATCGTTATGTGTTACATGCAAAATCATCTTAATCACTCTCCTATAATCTTTATCAGTACTCTTTTACGTCTTTTGCCGTCAAACTCACCATAAAAAATTTGTTCCCATGGGCCAAAATCAAGTCTTCCATCAGTAACAGCAACCACAACCTCTCTCCCCATAATCTGTCTTTTCAAATGCGCATCGCCATTGTCCTCTCCAGTCAAATTATGTCTGTATAAATTTAAAGGCTCATGCGGGGCAAGTTGTTCAAGCCATCTTTTATAATCGCTATGCAGCCCTGACTCATTGTCATTTATAAAAACAGAGGCAGTAATGTGCATAGCATTTACAAGACATAAGCCTTCTTTAATGCCACTTTCGTCCACCGCCCTTTGCACTTCACCAGTAATGTTTATGAATTCAACTCTTTCAGAAGTGTTAAACCAGAGTTCTTTTCTGTAAGATTTCATTTTGCACCTCGTAAAATTTGTGGTATATTTCTAACAAAATAATTTGTAATAGTAAACAAAGGAAAACAATATGATAATAATATGTGGTGTTGGTTTTTTTGAAGAGCAACTTATCGCAAGTATAACAGATAGGGAAATACTTGTAATTGAGATGGATAAAGAAAAAGCTGACGCGGTACAATCAAAATATCCTAATGTTAAATGTATTGTGGGGGATGCAAGCAGTATTCTCATATGGAAGAAAATTGATCTTGAAAATATTCAACATATTATCACCGCATTCAGAGACTCGGATGTAAGTCTTGAAATATGCTTTTTTATACGAAAAAAATTCAAACTGGAAGTACCAATCCTTGTAATAACATATTCCAATACAGACAATGACAAATTCTCGGAGTTTAGTGTTACAATTATTAACCCCCTTGAAATTTCTATAAATGTCATACTCAATAAACTGGATAAAAACTATTCGAGAGCCATCGATATAGGTATCAAAAAAGGTGAAATAATTGAAATGAATGTTTTGTCAAAGTCTCACCTAACAGACAGAAAATTAAAATATATCAAACCATCAAACTGGCATGTGGCAGCTCTTTACAGAAACAATGAAATAATAGTCCCTAATGGCAATACCAAAATTCAAGTAGGCGACAAAGTTATAATTTTTGGTGAACCCAAAGTCGTTGAAAATCTCGCCAACATATTCCTCAAAGGGATACCGCAATTCCCTTTGCAATATGGTAAAATAATGTCAGTATATCTTTTTGCCAATAAAGACCTCCAATATCTGAAAGAAACGCTCTTTGTATTCAAACACATTAGAGCCCAATCTTTAGAACTACTTACAATCAATTTTGATATAGATAAAAGTTTATTGGAAAACATAATCAAGGAAAATAAAATCTCAAAGGACTTTTATACTACCAAAACAGAATCTGTTTTTGAAAACCTTAACAGACCAGATAACAGTATAAATACATTTATTTTAAGAAAATCTACTTTTTTAAGAAAATTAAAAATAAAGCAAATTTTAAAAGAAACTTCAAAACCGACAGCCATATTAAAAGCTAATGATAAATTTAGCAAGATTATAGTTAGCCTTAATAGTCCGGATATGTCTCATATACTCGAAATTGCTGTTGAACTTGCAAGGCTTTTTAATATTGAAGTACATGCCGTTTACACTACAATGCCAAAGGCTCTGCGAAACCATGAAAATGAAGAATACCTTCAGGAATCTTATACAATTATAAATGACTTCAAGCAGATTTATAAAATAAATATCGAGTACACAGTCCTGGAGGGTAACCCGGTAAGAGAAACTCTCAAGTTTTTAAATAATGTTCAAGGAGAGCTATTTGTAATTGGCTATGAAAAGTTTAATCCGGGTTCATTCTTCAAACCTTCAATCGCCTATTATATTTCCACAAGGTCGACTCTTAGCACAATATTAATTCCACAGAGTGTAGATTAAAATGTCTATTTATGAAGCTGTTCTTTTACTTATAATGGCAATTGGAGCTTTTGTCTCCCCATATCTGAGCAAAAAAATCAAACTACCAATCCCTGTTATAGAAATACTTTTTGGGATTTTAGTCGGTTCATTTATACACATTGAACAACATGCATTTTCAATAATTAAATTTATGTCAGAGTTTGGCTTTTTGATTTTGATGTATCTTGCGGGACTTGAGCTTGATATTGAAGAGCTCAAAGAAACACCTAAAAAAGAATTTTTTATCTATACGGCGTATTATTTGATAATAATAGCTTTAACACTTGTATCAGCTTTTATTTTTGATATATCTGTCCCACTTGTTTTGCTTGCCTCAATGACTGCAATAGGCCTTCTTTTTCCGATACTCTCAGAAAGCGGTACACTTCACACACCTACAGGCAAAAATTTACTGGTAATTGGTAGTGTTGGTGAAATAATAAGTCTTATCACTATAACTGCAACCACAATTTATTATAATTACGGCATAAGCTTAAAAGCACTACACCATATTGCAGAAATAGTTTTCTTCTGTATTTTTGCGTTTTTCTTCTTAAAAGGTTTAAAACTCTACTCATGGTGGTATCCAAACACATTGTTGAAAATTGTGAGCAGCGAAAACAACGCAGAAACAGGCATGAGGACAAACTTTCTTAATATGCTAATGTTTGTAGCCCTTGCGGCCTTTTTAAATATAGAAATTATAATCGGAAGTTTCATCGGAGGAATGCTTTACGCAACAGTTTTAAAAGAAAAGGAAGATATCAGAGAAGGTTTTGAAATGTTTGGCAATGGTTTTCTTATACCTATATTTTTTATATATGTTGGTCTTTCATTTGATATATCAAGCCTTGCAAACACAAAAGTGCTTCTTTATTCATTTGCACTATCTTCAGGGATATTGCTTACGAGAATGGTGGCAAGTGTAATTTTTATTTTTGCTGACATACATTTAAGAAGTCTTATCACCATACCTATCGGCACTTCTTTTCCTCTTACACTTCTTGTAGCCTTTGCTGAAATAGGCAGGTCAACAGGGATACTTACAAATGAAATGGCAAATGCAGCCATTTTGACATCAATATTTACGGCAATTTTTTACCCATCATTGTTCAAAGTAGCTTTAAGGTTTGCCAAATAACTAAGGGTGTCCTTTAAAATATTTAATACTATTATTAAGGTATTTGCTGGTTGTACCAATAGCATTTTTAAGTCTGGTCTGATTGTAGTTTGAAAGCTCTGAAGGGTTAATATACTTACTCACTTCTTCCCCGGATTTTGCCTGTTTTATCTGATTTCTTAAAATGATATCAACTATAATCTCGTAAGCTTTTTTGACCTTACCAACTGTTTCCTCAGATAATATATGTTTTCTTTCAAGATGATTAAGCCTTTCAATTGTATTCAGACTACTTAACTTTTTTGCAAGTGTATAGCTTCTCGTCACATCCACAATAATTGACAAAGCATAAGGTTTAAGATTAATCATATCTTTGTATTTCCCCTCTTTTTCCACTAAAAACTTCCCAAAGATAGACAAAGGTGATTTAAAGTTTGTATCATTTTCAAGAAATTGTATCAAAAATACAGGTTTTTCAGAAATAATATCAAAAATAAACTCTTTCAGCTCCCAAACAAGGTTGTCTTTACCGCAAAATGTTTCCATGTCAAATATGATAGATGATCTTAAAAACCCGCCTTTTAGAGAAGGGTCATTAACTATTTCAGCAATGCTTCTTTTCCATTCAGATAAAGTCTTTGACATATCAGGATTTGTTACCATTATATTTCCGGGACATTTTTTATATCCTACGTACTCAAGGTTATCAGTGAATTTTTTCCCAAATTCAAGAAGTATGCTTTTTTCAGAGAAACTCAGTCTATCATCAAATATAAACCCATTATCCTGGTCAGGCTCAAGCATCATCTCCTTTCTAGCTCCGCTCCCCATAATTATAAGAGCATGATCGATATCACAAATATTTACACCGGTTTTCCTGAAAAATTCATCGGCAGTTATTTTGTGTACCTGTTTCTGGATAGCTATATGTATAGATGAAATGATAGGCAAAACATCCGAGGTCAATCGACTATTTTCTATCAGCTCTGCTGCAATTTTATACAACCTGTTGTAGGCCGATTTAAGCTCATCAAGACTTTCTGCTATCTCAACATTTGCTGTAAATATACTGGCACTGTTGTATAATGTCTTTAAAATATCTTTATTGGAAATAATACCGATAAGCTTTTCATTCTTAACAATTAATGCATACTCCTTATTTTTTGCCTGCATCTCCCCCAAAACTTCAACCAACGGATATTCCTTGGGAACTTTGATAACATCCCTGTCAACAAAATCACATATTTTGGCATTAAGTCCAAAATTTAAAGCATCAGGCAAAAACTTATGCACAAGTGTCTTGGCAGTCAAAATACCGGTAATTTTTCCATCTTCTGTTACAACAAGGCTTCCAGTCTTATGCAAAGACATAATTTTACTCGCTTCCACGATTGAAATCCCTTTTTCAACAGTAATAACAGGAAATGTCATATAATTGCCAACCGGTTTATATGTAAAGCTTTTGGAAAAAGTTTCATCTTTGTTTTGAAAAAGCTGCAACCTTTCATTTACTACTGAGTAAAAATATTTTGCAAATTTTTCGCTTGAGCTTATCAGAAAATAGACGGTGATTTCCGGCAAATACAACAAACTGCTGTTCTCACAGGCTATTGCAGTCACGACATAGCTTGATTTTCCAAGAAATGTTGTAAGTCCGGCAAAACTGCCGCTATTTAATTTGCCAAGAATATTGCCTTTTGAGTTTACAAGATTAATTTCTCCCGAAACTACAAGATATACCCCCTGATGATAGCTTTCATCCTTATTGAAAAGAATCTCCCCCTTATTTAAAAAAACCTCCCGAACATCCCTCTTTATTTTTTCAACAACACCGTCTTCAAAATAGTCGAATATCCTAAGACTACCTATCAATTTTTCAAATTCAGATAAATTCAGCTCTTTACTTAACATTTTCAACCTTTTTCACAGAAATATCCATTTGAGGATAAGGGATACTGATTTTGTTTTTATCAAACTCTTCCTTGATTTTTTCAAGCAAATCGCACTTTAATTTAAAATAATCACTTGTTTTCGTCCATACTCTGAAGGCAATGTCTACTCCACTTTCCCCCAAATTAAAAACACCAACAAAATATTCAGGCTCTTTGAGCACCCTTTCATCTGACGTAGCAAGCTTTACAAGGATATCCTTTGCAAGTTTTATGTCATCCCCATAATCGATACCCACCACTATATCAAGTCTCCTTATATCTTCAGCAGAATAATTTATAATTTCAGACCCAGTAACCTTTGAATTTGGGACATAAACCACCTTGTTATCGGGCGTTTTTATTTTTGTACTAAAAATTGAAACCTTATCTACCGTGCCAAGTATCCCACCTATTTCCACGGTATCACCCACTTTAAAAGGCTTTGTCATCAAAATCATAACACCTGAACCAAGGTTAGACAGATTATTTTGCAGAGAAAGACCGATAGCAAGGGTTGCAGCACCTATAACTGCTGCTATGGATGTTGTCTTTAGTCCAAGCGTGTTTAGAGCTACAACAATTGAAATTATAAAAAGAGCATAATAAATCAGGTCACCAAAAAACTTGCTGACCATCTCATCTACCTTTGCTTTTACCATTGCCTTTCGACTTATATTTTTAATCCTTGTAGCCAAAAGCTTACCTGCAAGTATTATCAAAATTGAGATCGCAAGCTTAATGCCATAGCTTACTGTCATATCGAGATAAATATCCAGTTTATTCATATTGCCTCCTTTGGATTAATAATACATTATACACTCTAACAAATATAAATAAAACAACACTTTTAAAACTAAAAATTATATGGTACTATTTCACTATGAATGCAATATTAAAGTTAAAACTTATTAAAGAAATTTTGACTTCGGGTGAAAAAACATATATGCATCTTATGCCACACAAAGGTCTAATAATTGGGAAAAGAGGGCTTATCGGAGAGGAAAAGGAAAAGGGAATTTTGCTTGTATTTGGGCAACAATCATACAAAAACCTCAATATTTCGGAAAATTTCATAGTAGTTGATATGCGCTTTTCAGGAAAGTGGGAAACATTACATATACCTGCAAACTCTATCACCACCATCTTCGATTCACCTGTATCACCAACTTTTGTTTTCAACTTCAATATTGAAAAAGAAGATATATTTTTAGATAACAAAGAAAAAAAAGCACCTGTAATAACAAAGGAAAATGAAAAGGTTATAAAAATAGATTTTAAAAAGGATTGATATGGAACTTTTCACTGATTTTAAAGAATTACTTGAATACACCATTTTAAATATCAAATTAAAAAATCTACTCATTTTCTTTGCCATTATTTTTATCTTTTTTTTACTTAAACAAGTACTTGCAAAAATAATTCTGGGGACTTTAAAGAAGCTTGCCGGCAAAACCAAATCTGAATTTGATGATGAACTTTTAACAGCAATAGAAAAGCCTTTAAAATTTGCCATTGTCATATTCGGCTTCTTTGTTGCATTTTCAAACATTTATCTTCCACCAAATGCAAGAAGCTTAGTAGCCCACTTAATTAATTCCCTCTTTATATACACTGTATTCTGGGCCATATACAGATGTGAAGTCCTCCTTCATAAAATGATTGAAACATTTTTAAAAAG
>NZ_JBSQOT010000053.1:0-8595 GCF_055117995.1 Deferrivibrio sp.
TTTGCAATTTATCTTTTACTACTTCCTGAATTGCCTGACTTCGGTTCATAAATTTGTGTGCTTTAATCAATAAATATATTTCTTCAATAAGTTCACCACCCAAGGTGATTGCTATCTTTGCCTTACCTATATTCCACCTCTTGGTAATACTATTTATCATACCTAAATATACTTCAAGAGCTTACAAAGCAAATTAAATAATCATTCCCTTTAAAAGTTTACAAGAAGTAAAAGAAGCTTAAATTTAACTGGGGAATTTTAAGGGCCATAAAGTGGGGAATTTTAATTGACTTTGACAAAAATATTCACCCAGTCCAATAGTATAAAGGAGAAATCCGTATAAAAAATGCTCAATACTGACAAGAACCATTGAACCACTTTTAGCATAAGTATATGAAAAGAGATAACCGCCAAAAAGTGATAAAATTAATGTTATAGGATTTAGGTAAAGTATATGGCCAAAAGCAAAAAGAATTGCACTTAAATGGATGAGCATCATTCTATTTTTTACAATGCTACCATATCTGTGGAAAATAAAAGCTCTATAAAGTATCTCCTGAGGGTAAACGGCAAATAAACCATATATCATTATGATACTAAGCCATAGAGAAAAATCTTTTTTTAAGAAATAAAATGCTCTATCTGGTAAAAAATAAGAAACTATTACATAAAGAAAAATACTAAAAAATATCGCTTGAATCAAAACTCTTTTGTACTCGTTTTTTGAGTCAGGAAGTTTGTAAAAGCTCCTCTTATCAAAGTTTTCATCTTTTTTCAACAACCAGAGAGCATAAAACCCTCCGATTATTATAAGAAAAAGTGGTGGAATTTTTTTAAACAGGCTAAAAAACAATGGCATGAACAAAAATATTACCAGAATTTCAAATATAAAAAGAGACTTCCTCTGGGCAGTCCCTGTAGATATTTTTAAAATTTCCATGAGAAACTGATATACTATTTTAAGAAAAAAGTGAAATATTTAAAAAAACTTTACATTTTTTTTACAAAAATATGATGACTTTTTGAAAAATAAGCATCAGAAAGATAATTTAACAAAATTAATTAATTGTTTGCATACTAAAAAATCTGCTTTTAGCATAATAAGTTATATCCTTTAAAAGGTAATAATATGTATTTATATTATTAAACAAATATAAGGGATTTGTCAATTTTACCAATGGATTAAATAAAGCTGATGGATCCCTGAAGCATTCCCAATCACAATCTTTACAATCATTTTTTGAGGCTATATTATCTTCAAAATAGAGAAAATCCCCAAAGGATTTTTCCTCCTTAAACCCACATGGGTAAACCTTACCTGTCGTATCCACAAAGAAAAAACAATCTCCTCCAAAACACCCCATACTTTTTTTATTTTCGTATTCTTTTATGAGGTTTTTAATAGATACAAGAGGGGTAAATATTTTTATCTTATTTCTATATTTTCTAACCACATCAAATATCACTTTGTAAAGTATCTTTTTTTCCTGATCAGAATAGTTTACTATATATTCAGAAGATTCCGCTTTATACACTGCGCCATCAAAACTCATGGGATAGCACAAATTTGCTATTTTAAAACCAAGAGAGATAACAAAATCAAAAAATTTAGATAAACCTTT
This sequence comes from Deferrivibrio sp., assembly GCF_055117995.1. NCBI lineage: Bacteria > Pseudomonadati > Deferribacterota > Deferribacteres > Deferribacterales > Deferrivibrionaceae > Deferrivibrio > Deferrivibrio sp. The sequence goes on from NZ_JBSQOT010000053.1 coordinate 1,623, forward strand.
GTAATAGTTTTCATAGAAAGCCTCAGGAATAAAATACCCATCAGACAGATAGTATGGCTCTGTATACTCAATAAGTCTGTTTATACCCAGATTAACAGATGGACTCAAACCATAATTTTCAAAAATCTTAAGCCCTTTTTCTATGCCTTCTATTACTCCATTTAAACCTCTATTTTTTTCATGCTTTTGAGAATCCCAGCTATCGATACTTATCCAAAAAGTATATAGTTTAGACTCTATTATTGATTCAGCAAGATTTGAAATACTTTTTTTAAAATGAGGATTTTTATGGCTCATAAAAATAAAACCATTTGTCCCAGTTCTTGTATATTTAATGCCATTTTTAGATGCATAATCTAAAGCTTCGAAAAGTTCATCTTTCATTAAAAGTGGCTCACCCCCTGTAATTGATAGTGCTTTTACCCCAATCTCAGTGGCTTTATCTATTATCAGCTTTAGGCTATCAATCCCAAGCTTGCGCCTTTCATACTTATTAGACACATTCATGCCACACTGGGGACATTTAGCATTACATATATCTGTCATCTGAATAATCAATTGTTTAGGAATCTTTTTTAAAAAAAGGATATTAATAATCTCTTTCCATTCATCTATTTTCATATTCATCCCCATGACAGAAGTTCATCAAACACCACTTTCCACTCAAACCTCTCTTTAATATTATTTTTAGCTTCAAAGCTCATATTAAAAATGAAATCATCATCCGTTGAAATTTTCTCGATAAGATTTGAAATCTTATTTACCCAGTCATCCAATTCGTTTGCTTTTGCCACATAGCCAGTCAAACCATCTACAACTATTTCTTTTGGCCCCCCTATATTTGAAACTACTGCAGGAAGTCCGCTTGCCTGGGCTTCTAAAACTGACATACCAAATGTATCTGTATTACTTGGAAAAACAAATATATCGCCTAATAAATAGTATTCAGGCATATCTTTCTCACGAACCCTTCCAGTGAAAATAATATCTTTATCGTTGCATCGTTTTTTTAATTTGTTTAAATATGGACCATCACCCACAATAAAAAGCTTTATTTTCAATTTCTTAAATCTCTCCCTTATCACATGAAAAATATCCATTAAAAAATCTATATTTTTATCTTTTGATATTCTGCCTGTATATAAAAGATTTATTGTAGAATCCATTTTATTTAGTTTACCAGGGAGAAACTTATTTGTATCGATTCCACGCTTAAATATCGTCATTCGCGGATTATTTAGCCCTCTGCTATTTAAAATATCAATATATTCTTCAGAAGGAACTTTAATTTCGTCAAAATTGTTATAAAAATAGTTTATATATTTATCAACTAGTTCAGCTAATGAGTCATCTTTTTTAATCTCATATACCTCACTTTTGAAGTCCGTATGATAAACACCTGTTACTTTAATTCCCATTATCTTCCCAAGGATAAGCCCTACAATACCTATTGGTCCAGGTGTAGAAACTATAATTTCATCAGGTCCAAATTTATATACTTTAGACATCATATCCATAAAAGAAGGGATATAAAGCTTTTGAGTTTTATAATATGGCAATTTAAAATCTAATATACTTTTACAATTAACAAAATTTTTCGGCATATTTTTGAGAGCATCCTCATCAACTGAACCAAAAATAGCAATTGGAAAGTTATATTCCAGAGCCTTAAACCCAATATTTTTTAGTGTAACAGATACTCCATTCAAATCACTTATTGTATCAGTAAACCACGCAATTCTTTTATAGTTCTTATCATTTTCATTTAAAAAATCCCTTTTCAATTGCAGGGCTATTTTATGATCTTTGTATGACTGTTTGAGTGAGGAAAAAAAAGGAACACTAACGAAAAGTCCAGGGAGAAAACCCATAAAAGTTTTATAAACATAATCCAGAGTAATTTTTGTATCCTTTTTGGTAAATTTTTTTAAAAGGAGTTTTAAATACTCATCTATTAGTTCAGAAGCCTTTTGATACGTATAATTTATTTTATACTCAATTTCAGTCTCAGGTATCTTTTTGAGATTTTCCAGAAGTTCTACAATCTTCATATTTATTGCACTTTTTTTCTTTAAATTTTTAAGTTTCAGCTTTTTTAAAAAAGAGTCCTTTTTTTTCTCTGAAATATTTGAAATTACATCTTCAAGAACCCCACCTGTTAACTGAATAAAACGACTTTTTTGAGAGTGATCGTAAGAAATCTTATATATATTAAAAGCAAGAGTGTAAAAATCGGCAGAACTACCTAATCCTACAGTTTTTCTATTTTTTAATTCATTTATAAAAGATTCTTTATCATTAGCAAAATCAGAGCAGGTACAAGCTTTTCCCATCAAAAGCCCTGAATGATCATCAGAACCACCAGTAAAACCTTTCTCCCATGAATAATTTGAAATATTTAAATCATGTTTATTCAAAAGTTTATCAAATTTTTCCTTATTTATTTTTAATAAGATATCTGTAATCGTATTATTGAAAATTTCACCTCTACACCCATTTATAGTCTCAAAATTATCAAACATAAGAATAAGTTTTTCAACATGGTCAATAGTCAGTTTATCATTTACAGCATACAATGGGTGAGCAACAGAATGGGCAATATTTTTTTCAAAGATATACTCTCTCAACTCATAAATGTTGTATCTTATTTTTTGAATATTAACAAAATCATCTTCGGTAATATCATAAAGAAGTATATGTATTTTACAATCATCCTCAGTAAAATAAGCCGTAGTTTCCACCGATATAAAAGTATCATTCTCAAATTTTTCTTTAAGTTTCAAACATCCTTTAATCGTGTTATGATCTGTTATAGTCACAAAATCCATACCTCTTTCTTTTAGTTTTTTATATAGAAATTCCGGCTCTGTATAAGATTCTGATGCTCCAATCTTTCTAAGAAACCACTCCTCAGGTTTTTTAGAATATTTTGAATGAACATGTAAGTCTGCTTTAACCATTTAACACCTTCTTATTTGTATTTAACTTTTTAATTTTAAAGAATACTTGCAGCCAGTTTTGATAACTCACTTCTTTCACATTTAGTCATCGTAATGGTTATTGCCATTTTACTATTTATATTTTTAAATCGTTCGCTTGCATACACAAGACCATTGTCTTTCTCATCCACAAATGGGTTGTCTATCTGATAAATATCTCCGGTTAAGACAATTTTAGAATTTTTGCCAACTCTGGTTATAATAGTTTTTACCTCGTGAGGAGTTAGATTTTGAGATTCATCGATTATTATAAATGAATTGTGAAACGTCCTTCCCCTAATATATGTAAGTCCTTCTACCTCAATGATGTTACTACTTTTAAGATATTCCAATGTTAAATCTGTATCAGATATGTTATTTTTAACATCAATACTTTCTTTAATGGCAACATTTGATAATATAAATTCAATATTATCGTAAACTGGCTTTAGCCACGGATCTAATTTACTGTGTAAATCTCCCGGTAAATAACCTAATTCTCTACCCATTGGCACAGGAGAACGACTAATAATCAGCTTTTTATACTTTTTATTCAAAACCTGTGTAAGTCCTGAAGATATTGATAATAAAGTCTTACCAGTGCCTGCTATCCCTATTGCAAAAATTATTTTAATATCAGGATCAGTCAATGCATCCAAAAAAAACTTCTGTTGGTAATTTGTAGGCACAACACCTATTGGGTAGTCAGTTACACCAAACCTGCGATAAACATTTTCTTTACAATCATATTTTATTAAAGTGCTTTTCTTATCATAACTATTTGATTTTAAAAGAAAGTACCTATTATCAAAAACATAAGAATTCTTTTTTATTATTTCTGATATGTAATTTGCATCTAAAAAACCTTTTTCAAACAAAATATCTAATATAAAATCATCAACAAAAAGAGTATCATTACTTGCCATTAAATTGGTATTGCTTTTATGATGATAGTAATCTTCTGAGTTTATTCCTAACAGATTTGCCTTTATTCTTAAGTTTATATCTTTACTTACAAAAATAACGTTTTGACCAAATTCTTTCATACTTTCCAGAACAATTTTTAAAATAATATTATCACTTTTATTGTTCTCAAAATCTATAGGTAGTTTAATATCATTTTTTAAGTATCTAATATAAAGTCTCCCACCAGACTGCATATTAATTCCTGAAATCAGATCACCATCACCTCTAATTTTTTCTAAGTTTCTAATAAACTCCCTTGCATAAAAACCTTTTAAATCATAATAATTTTTAAATTTATCAAGTTCTTCAATACAGATAGCAGGTATTAAAATATCGTTATCCTGAAACGTTTCAAGACAATCGGGAGAGTGAAGCAGTACATTTGTATCGAGGATAAACGTTTTTTTCTTCATTAGATACCCCTATAAAATTTTCAATTTTATTTACAATATTATAAATAGTGGCAATACAAATATTTGATTCAGATGATTTTGCTATTTTTTTAAGTTCTGCAATATGTTTTGATAACACATTCTCGTTGAGTTCTATTTTCTTAAATGGTACTTCCAGTATTGCAGCACTAACACCCAATAGAGGAAAAAATTTAACATTGCCCTGACGATCTACAGACTTATAATTACCTTCTACTATTTCTTCATAAGAGAAAAAACTTGAGCTAATTTCTTTAAATTTTTTCATTATTTCATTAACTACTGAAAGAACATAATTTGTTTTAAATTCATCAAAGCTAATTAGCACAAAAAAATCATCTCCACCAATGTGTCCAATAAAAATATCGTTCATTACTTCACGTTTGGTATTTTTTAAAATTTCAGCAAAACTTTTTATTGCTCTATCCCCTATACGGAATCCAAATTTATCATTAAAAGGCTTAAAATTATCGAAATCAAAATAAATAAAATAATTAACTCTTTCTTCGTCTATTAGAACATCTTTTATTTTATTTGATATTGCAATATTCCCTGGTAATCCTGAAAGTGGATTAGTTTCAAGTGCTTCCTGCATTCTCATATAATTTATAATTTTTATTATTTCCGTATTGGACAAAAAACCTATATATCGATTATCGTCAGTAATAAAAATACCCTGAGAGCCATGACTTACAATTAACTTAAGAACATCATCAATTTTTGTTCTAATATCTACCTTTGGAATCCTTTTTAAAAAATCGTTTATTGTTTTTTTATGAACTTTACTAATAAGTAAATCCCTACCATAAGGTGAGTAAATATATTCCCTTAAATCTTTTTCGTATATTATGCACGTTTGAAAAAAGTTTTTATCAACAATAGGGATAAAATTGTAGTCAGAACTTTGAAATCTATCAAATACATCTTCAATTGAACTATTATTGTTTAAAGGTGAAATAAAGCACATTGAATCCTTAATAAAAGAACTAATACTCGTACTCTTCCTTTTATCCAAATTATATAGTTTTTCAATATGTTCATATTGCAATTTTATTAAATATTGATCAATTGTAGGCTTTTGAATAAAATAACCTTGAATCAAGTCTATATCTAAATTTTTAAGGCAATAGTATTCCTCTTCAGTCTCTACCCCTTCTGCTATCAAAGTAACACCTAAAGCTCTTGCTATATCTTTTATAGCTGACACAAGAAATAACTTTTTATTATCTTTGTGAATATCTCTTATCAAAAATTTATCTAATTTAAGAAAATCAGCTTCAGAATGATATAGAAGTTCAAAATTAGAAAATCCTGTGCCAAAGTCATCTATTGCCAATTTAAAACCTGAAGCTTTTGCCCTTAAAAGAACTTTATTATATATGGAAGTAAATTCATGATTTATCCCTTCATTTAACTCCAAACACCAATTGCTTGGTAAAATATTGTATTCTTCTAATATTTCTTCTGTAAAGCCATATCTATAATCAGGCATTTCCATAATTCTGTGGTCATAATTGTAAAAAACTATAATATTTTTATAGTTTTTTATTTTTGATACTTTTTCTACAACTTTTCTTCTTAATGCGTTTTCAAGTGGTACAAGAACCTTATCCTTGAAAGCACTATCAAAAAAATCGTTTATAGAGTTGAAACCTATATTTTCAACACCTCTTATTAGCACCTCAATACCAAAAAGTTTACCTGAGATAGTAGAAACAATAGGTTGTATAGCATAATCTATATTTTCAATTTTATCCTGCCATTTATCTATAAATATTTGATTCATGTTCAGATATCTAGATAATAAATGTAATATAATTTTCATAAAAATGTAAAAAAAATGATAATTAGTTGAATTGACTCTTTTTATAGAATAATTGTCAAAATCAATTAAAAGTCTCCATGGTGTTTTCATCTATCTTAAATGTCGTAAGTTTCTAACTCTTCAACATTTGATAGATATTTTAAGGGTATAATAAGTCAAGAATATTTTATTACTGATGAAAAATTAGAACAGATAAAATCCTATAAAAATAATCTTAATTGGTAATAAAAGAACGATTTAGTCATCTAATATCTTAACTCAATTTTAAAATTGTAACTTACAACATTGTTAATATAGTATGCATAGTTTGATTTCAATGGTGGTGTTTTATGCTCCAATTATTTCGTTAAGTCCTTCAATAACTAACTCTAGCTCTTTATCTGTTGCTTTACCAATTTTTTTACCAATTTGTTCTACTGACAAAGCCCTAATCTGGCTTATTTTACCCATGAGCGTTTAGGCAATTCACCACTTTTCAACTCCAGCGTCAACTGATATCCAGCTCGCTGAGGCTGGCTTGTAAGTGCCACAGCTATTACAGTACCTGATTTTCATTAAAAATATCATGGCTCAAAATCAAAACTGGACTTAACCCTGCCCGTTCACTTAATATTCTGGACATTCAGTTAAATCCTCAAAAATCCCTTCTTCAGCAATCATCTTTTCAAATGATGCATCAAGTTTGGAACAAGCTTCAGCCAATCTTACTTTCTTTAATCTTTGCAATTTATCTTTTACTACTTCCTGAATTGCCTGACTTCGGTTCATAAATT
>NZ_JBSQOT010000054.1:0-8369 GCF_055117995.1 Deferrivibrio sp.
TTACAATCTCTCTCTCAGGATACTTTATTGATACATACATATATTCATCGTCAACTTCTACAGTAAACTCTTTACCATCTTTTAAAACCTGTTTTTTTGCTCCATAAAGATTTTTAAAGGATGGTGCAGCAATTGTCGAGCCATCAGTTGAGTGGCAACCGGTGCACCCTTCATCGTCTATCAATTTTTTTCCAACTTCAATATTGGATACTTCTTTATTTTTGTTTAGCATAAGATTTATTAAGGTATTCAAATCATTTTCAGGTATCTCATTTTCATAAGGTGGCATTATGTTTTCATAGCCCTTAACGATTTCTTTTTCCGGATAAAGTATGGAATCTTTAATATAATTTTCGTCTGCAACTATTTCTTTTTCTTTTCCATCAATAATGACTATTGTCTTCCTACCATTTATATCGTTAAGCGGGGGGCCCACCAAAACTTCCCCGTTAAGGCTGTGACAATCTGAACAACCATATTTATCAAGAATTTCAGGAAGTGTAACGCTTGCCGTTTTTTCTTTTTCTCCGCTTATAAATCTGGCATATTCTTCTTCATCTACAACATGAACTTTTGATAGCATATAAGCATGCCTTACTCCACAATACTCAGCACATAAAATATCAAAATCCCCTTTTTTGTCAGGGTTAAACCATGTGTAAGTAGTAAGCCCAGGAACTGCGTCAATTTTTATTCTGTAGGCAGGCACATAAAAACTGTGTATAACATCCGTGGATGTGATATTTAGTTTTACAGGTTTGTTGATTGGAACGTACAATTCTTTGTCAGTTTTTCTGTTTGGATAAGTAAACTTCCATGACCACATTTTGCCTTCAACTTTAATTTCAATAGCATCTTTTGGTACTGTCCTCAGTGCTACAAAGCTATCCCACCCAACAAAAAACATTGCCATTACTATTATTGTTGGAATAACTGTCCAAAGTGTTTCTGCGACTAAGTTTCCTTTAATATCTGCCGGATTAGGGTGCCTTTTTCTGTTATATTTATATAAAAAGTAAACTATCGCAATTGTTATTCCTAAAAGCACAATTGCGGCAATTGAGTAAATCAGTATAAAGGTAAAATCTACCTTTTCAACAGCAGTTGCTTGTGGATACATTTTCTTCTCCTAAATTTATCTGTATGCAACGTCAAAGAATGTGAAACCTATAAAAATAGCAAGTATTAAAAACGTAATGAAAACAGAAATTTTGAACAGCCTGTTTTCATACTTGAGATGCATAAAAAATAGTATAACTATTAATGCCTTTGTGGTAGCTACCGTTAAAGCTGCAACTACATTCAAAAAGCCAAGATCAATTTTTGCAATCCACACAGTTACAGCTGTTAAAAACATTAGTATGACCCAGACAGATACAAATGTTTTGTAGCTAACTATATGTTTGTTTTCTGCACTCATTTTTTTCTCCTACACAATTAAGTAAAATAGTGGAAACAGATAAATCCATATCAGGTCTACAAGGTGCCAGTAGAGTCCGGTGTTTTCAAGCAGTACGAAATCATCTTTATTAACCTTTTCATTTTTGAGCATAAAGAGTACATAGATAATTATTGATGCCCCAACTAATACGTGTATGCCATGTAGCCCTGTCATTACAAAATAGAGTCCAAAAAATATAATTTCACCTTTCGGTCTTTGAAGAAGTGTTGGTGAGTCAGGATATATTCCGTGATGAAATTTTGCACCCCATTCAAAATATTTGTTTATCAAAAAGACAAACGCAAGGGCAAGAGTTATCCCTAAAAATATGATTGCAAGCCTTTTATCCCCTTTTTGTATGGCTGAGATTGACATCGCCATAAAGAGACTGCTTGTTACAAGAGCGACAGTGTTTCCACCACCAAAATATACATTTAATTCTTTTCCGGCAAGGTGAAACTCAGCAGGATATTTGTGCAGATAGGTGCTGTAAAGTATAAAAAGACCGCCAAAAAGTAAAATTTCAGTAAAAAGAAAAAGCCACATTCCAAATTTTGAGCCTATATAATCTTTATGTATATTGCTCATCTTCTTCTACCCCTTTGTAGTCATATGGTCCTCTTGTGAGTTTAGGTTCACCAACAAAATTCAATGTAGGAGGAGGGGATGGTGTGGTCCACTCAAGTGTGGCGGCGCCCCATGGGCTTTTACCAACCTTTTCTCCATGTTTTATACTTTTAAAAAGATTATAAAACATTAATAATAAGCCTGTTGCAAGAATCCATGAACCAATAGTGGAAATTAGATGCCCTGTATGATACTGTGGCAGGTAGTCATAATATCTTCTTGGCATCCCCATCATACCAATCACAAGCATTGGAAAATAAAGTATATTAAAACCGACAAAAAGAATAGCCCATGAGATAACTGCTAACTTTTTATTATACATTCTACCGTATATTTTTGGAAACCAGTAGTGCATTGCTCCAAAGAAACCAAAACCAGTCCCGCCAAAAATTGTGTAGTGAAAATGACCTACGACAAAATACGTGTCATGTACGTGTATATCTGTACCGGCTGAACCAAGTATAAGACCTGTCAGTCCGCCAATTGAAAAAAGAAATATAAACGACAGTGCATACAAAAGTGGAGGTTCGATAACTATCGAGCCCTTATACAATGTTGCCACCCAATTAAAAACTTTTATTGCAGTTGGAATAGCTACTATAAAAGTAAGGAAAGAGAAAATAAGTACAGCCGTATCACTCATTCCACTGGTGTACATATGATGAGCCCAGACAAGTGAGCCGGCAAATGCTATTGCAAGTGAAGAAAATGCAATGGCTTTATAGCCAAAAATGTGTTTTCTCGCGAATGTTGGGATAATTTCTGTCACCACACCCATTGCAGGGACTACCATTATATAAACTGCAGGGTGAGAATATATCCAGAAAAGGTGTTGATACAATATTGGATCTCCACCTTTTGCAGGATCAAACAATCCTATTCCAAACATACGTTCAACGAAAATCAGCAGCACTGTGATTCCAAGTATAGGTGTAGCAAGTACCTGTATCCATGCGGTAGCATAAAGTGCCCAGACAAAAAGCGGCATCTTTGTCCACTTCATTTCAGGCATTTTTAGTCTGTGGACGGTGGTAATAAAGTTTAATCCAGTTAAAATCGAAGAAAAGCCAAGTATAAAAACACCAATTACGGCTACACTAACGTTTGTTGTTGTAAATTCGCTGAAAGGCACATAAAATGTCCAGCCGGTGTCAGGTGCACCTTTTCCTGTAAAAAGTGAAAAAAGTATTAAAATAAGACCTATAATGTAAAGCCACCATGAAAAAAGGTTTAGCCTTGGAAAAGCAACATCTTCTGCCCCTATTTGAATAGGGAGAAACAGGTTGCCAAAAGCAGCAGGGATACTTGGAATTACAAATTAAAATATCATTATTACACCGTGAACCGTAAAAAAAGCATTATAAGTCTGTGGTCCAACTATTGTCTTTCCAGGAGCAATGAGCTCAATTCTTATCAGTAAACCGATTATAACACCTATAATAAAGAGCAATAACGTTGAGTACATGTAAAGCAGACCAATTCTCTTATGATCTGTAGAAAATATCCATCCAAATATTCCAGGGTATTTGTTGTCTTTTAAAAATGAAATTACTTCACTGTTATTATTCATCTTTGCCTCGTGTAGATTTTCTTTTTCCTGTTAAAGTTAAAACCAAAAAAAGTGTAACAACGCCAGCTAAAATTATTGTAGCAGAAACTTTCATTACATTAAATACATATTTTTTCCCGTTAGGGTCGTAACTGAAACAGTAACTTAAAACACGTTTAACTGAAAACCCTACTTCCCCCTTTTGTGCCTCAACTATGGCCATTGTAAGGTCAAACGGGAGTATTCTCGTACCGTAAACATATCGTACGATTTTTCCATCAGGTGACAGAATGATGAGTGCTACACTGTGGATAAAATCTTTGCCTTCTCTCCGGAATTTAAATCCAATAGAGTCCATAAATTTGTCAATGTTATCTTTGTCACCTGTTAAGAATTTCCAGGAGTCTTCAGGGAAATTTTTCAATGCTGCCATGTAATTATCTTTTTTTCTGGAAGCTATATCAGGTGTATCATTTTCATCAAAACTTACAGACAATATCTGATAATCTTTGCCTGGGGCAAGTTTGATTTCAGGGACTATGTTTGACAGAGAGCTTTGTAGTAAATTACAGACATTGGGGCAGGTAAAATACACTGGAGCAATCACTGTAGGAGTTTTTTTTACCAATTCTTTGACATTAACTTTTTTTCCCAATGAGTCATAAAAATAAACATCATCAGGTATATAGTTGCCAAGATGTTCTACTACCCCCACATCTCTATGTTCGTCAGCAGAAAAAACAATTTGCGAAACTGATAAACTAAAAATAAAAAGAGCACAGATTAGTTTTTTCATTTAGAATTTCGAAATGTATTCTGCAAGACTTTTTATGTCAGTATCAGAAAGATTTTTCACCTGATTTGCCATTATATTTTTTTGGGCACCACCATATGTTCCATTTTTATAGCCATTTAATTTGTTGATTATATCTTCTTGTGATTGACCTTTTAAAGGATTAGCCACACCATAAGCCTTTTTACTACCGTCAGCACCGTGGCAACCTTTACATTTGCCGTAAAGTGCCTCATTAGCAAATCCTGATAAGCCAAAAAAGACAATAAGCAAAATAAAAGCATAAAAAAAAGAAGTTTTCATAATTGGCCTCCATAAGGGTTTAAATTAAGTCTAATAAAGTTTAATTGCCATATTATACTTTGTCAATAGGAATTTATAGAACTATTCTAAATAAAAAAGGCGGGAATACCCGCCTGATTACTCAGCTTGAATTGCAATTGTCTTGGATTTTTCTTCTTCAGCTTTGTCCATAATTACTTCAAGTACTCCGTTTTTGAATTTTGCCTTTACTGAGTCCGGGTTAACCTTTTTAGGGATTTGAATCTGCCTCATAAAACTTCCGTAAACTCTCTCTCTGCTGTAATAATTTTCCTCTTTGGTTTCTTTTTCCTCTTCTCTGTTGCCTTTGATGGTCAATATGTTGTTTTCAAGGGTTAATTCAATATCTTTTTCAGTCATCCCCGGAAGATCAGCTTTTACCTTGATCTGATTGTTGTTTTCAGAAATATCAACATGTGGCATACTTACAAAAGCTCTTGACTGGGCAGCAGGGGCAAAAAAATCCTCAAATAGCCTGTTGACTTCATCTTGAAGGTCGAAAATGTCTCTGAAAGGTGATACGCTTTTTTTTCTCCATCTTTCTAACATATCGCACCTCCTGATTAAGTTTTATTTACATTTTTTAAAATATATATGAGTGAATATTTGTCAAGTTTTTTTATTTTATTCATATCATATTTTATGGATTGAAATTTATATTGGAAATAGGGTATAAAGGTTAAAACAATTAAGGGGTAGATGTGAAAATAGAAATTTTAGAAGAGTTAAGAGAGTTTAGCAAAATTGCCTTGAAAGAGCATAAGAGAGGTGGAAGTTTTAGGCCCTTTAAGTATTACAGATATGAAGACGGCAAAAACATACCTACATATTTTATCGGTTCCCCGGGAATAACTGTGGCAATCGTAACTACATTGGTTGTTGTGGCTACATTTTACCTCATAACCCTTAAATTTAATATCTGGATATGGCTTTTATATTTGATATTGACATCATTTTTTGTAAGGCTTGCAATGAAAATTGATAAGGCAAAACAGATAAGAAGTCTCGCATACTCTATTTGTAATAAAGCTGTTGTCTTTCTGGATGAATATAATAAGTCAGGGGATAAAAATTATCTTAACAACGCAAAAGAATTGCTTGAAAGAGCAAAAGAGTGGGTTGAAGAGCCTGCTTTCGATAGGCAGATAGAAATAATTGATGAGATGTTATAAAAAAAGCGACCCAATGAGTCGCTTATTATTTGTGACAAGTGCTACAAACTTTACCTTTTGGAACATTCTTAGCAACATGGCAAGGAAAGCAAAACTCTTTGTGAATGTTGTGATTTATCCCTTTAATTTGTCCAACTTCAAGTTTTCCACCATTATTAATATTTTTCAAATCTTTGCCACCTTCAGGTGACATATGACATTCAGTACAATCATTTTTTGATTGATGGAAAGCATGGGGAAACATTACTGGCTTTTTGGTAGTTTTTTCTACATTAAAAGCCTTGGAAAGATCGATTGTTTCTGGTCCTTTGTCAACTGCAAATACAACAAGCGCAAATGACAGTACAAAGAGTGCAACTAAAACTTTTTTCATGGTATCCTCCTATGTTTTTCTGTAATTTTAATCAGATTTCATAATTTTAGTCAACTAAAAAATATTTCAAAAAATTTAGTTGCTAACATTTAATCTTGTGATAAAATTTAATATGATAGGATTAGATGCCATTGCGTTTTCGCTTGCTAAGACTTTGGCAAGTTTTCTTTTTGGTCAGATTTTAGACAGTGCGGATATATCAATTGATGGTGCTCCGTCTTGGTATATGAAGGAATCACGTAGTGAAATATGTTCAAGTTCTTTTGAATACGGAAATCTTTCTTCAGTAGATGTGGCAAAGGAAAAATCCCTTCTTTTGTTAAAAAAGAGAGTTGGTGATATGTTGGTTTTGGCAGTGAATGAAAACATAAAAAATGCGAGCGACAGTGAGAAAATTTTTCTTGAGAGTTTTTTAAAAGATAGAGGTTATGAAATATTTATCATTAAAAACTCATTTGACAAAAATATAGAATATGTGAAAAAATATAAAGTAGCATTTGTCAGGACATGTTTGGATAGGGAAAAACTGTTAAAATTTGAAGAGGGGAAGATAGAAGAGCTTAAGAAAAAACTTACCCATAAAAGGGCAAACGAAGCCTTTGAGGAATTGAATGATGAAAAGTAGATTAATATTTTTTCTGTTGTTTGTGTTTAGCTTTAAAGTTTTTGGTGCTGATTCTGAATTTATGAAATATTTAAGTCAGCAAATGGATGAATTTAAACAGTTTAAAGAAGAAAGGGATAAAGAGTTTACTGAATTTTTGAAAAAACAGTGGAAAGATTATGAAATGTTCAAGGGACTTGAGCCAGATACCGTGCCAAAACCTGCCGATATACCCGTTGTTAAAGAAGAAAAACCTCTTATTGTCAAGCAGGTAGTCCCTGATAAGGTAATTATAAAGACGGTAGAACCTCCCGTGGTTGTTGAAAAACCTGTTAAAATAATTCCGCTACAAAACTTAATTCAGGAAAAAGACAAAACATTGTTCTTTAATTTCTTCAATGTTAATGTTGAACTTGTTTTTGATGAAAAAACACCTATGTGGCAACTCAAAGGTCTAAGCAATGAGGATATAGCACTATTTTGGGAGAATGCAGCCAAAAGTAACTTTGATAAACTTGTCAATTCTGTAAAAGATGCCGTAAAAAAATTAAGTTTAGGTGACTGGGGGACAGTAATATTTACAAAAAAAGCAACTACACAGATATATAATGGAGATTCAAACCGCGGTAACCTGTTGGCCTGGTTTGTATTGTCCAAGCTTGGTTTTGATGCGAGAGTTGGGGTTGAAGAAGGCATGGTGTATTTATTGTTGCCTTCTGACAAGAAAATTTACGGTGTCACATATTTCGTGCTTGATGGGAAAAATTACTATGCCATAGATACGTTTGAAACCAGAAAATATATAAAAAGCATAAGGACATACGACGGCAAATATCCAGGCAGTAGTGAACTAATAAAAATTAATGCAGAAAGACCTCTTTTGCCGGACTCATATCATGAAAAAACAGTAAGCTTTAGATATAATGGACATGAGTACCGCTTAAATCTTTCTTATGATGCTTCGCTTGTTGAATTTTACAGGCTTTTTCCTCAAACAGAGCTGTATGTTTTTACAAATCCTACGATATCCGATGAAGCGCTATATAAAATGAAAACTCAGCTTGCAAAAATAATTGAGGGGAAGTCTGAAATTGAAGCTGCAAATATTTTACTGAGATTTGTCCAGACAGCTTTCAAGTATAAGACTGATATTGACCAGTTTGGATATGAAAAATATTTTATCCCTGAAGAAACAATATATTATCCATATTCTGATTGTGAAGATAGAGCAATTTTATATTCATATCTCGTTAAAAATATGTTAAATTTGGATACTGTACTGTTGGATTATCCAGGCCATGTGGCCACTGCTATCAATTTGAAAGGTTCTGTTGGTGGGGATTTTGTGGATTTTGAAGGTAAAAGATACTATGTTGCTGATCCGACTTACATAAATGCAAACATAGGTATGACTATGCCTAATGTTGCAAAATATAAACCTAAAGTTATAAAATAGATTTTAGGGAAAACAAAAAGGAGGTAGGTATGA
>NZ_JBSQOT010000055.1:0-8208 GCF_055117995.1 Deferrivibrio sp.
TCGCTAAAAGGGGTTTCAAGTCCGGCATAAAGGCTTGAAGTGGATGCAAGGACAAATTTTTTGACGCCATAATCCTTGCAAAGCTCCAGTAAATTTACTGTTCCGGTAGAGTTTGTTTCATAATACACAAATGGATTTACAAGGCTGTACCTCACGCCAGCCCTTGCTGCCAAATTGATAACCGCATCTATTTTATAAGTTTGAAAAATAACACTCATCGCCTCAAAATCAGAAATGTCTGCTTTGATAAATTTAAAATTTTTATCTTTTTCAAAAGCTGACAACCTGTATCTTTTAAGCTCCGGACTGTAATAATCATTTAAATTGTCAATACCTACAACAAAATGACCTTCATCAAGGAGCTTTCTCAATGTAAAAGAGCCTATAAATCCGGCGGCGCCGGTTAGCAATATATTCATTTTCACCTCACCCTTTTTGCTCTGAATTTTGTACCATCAAGTGTATCAAGAAGCTCTACACCTTTTTGCTTGAGGTAATCCCTTATCTCATCCGCCTTAGCAAAATTTTTATTTTTTCTTGCTAAATTTCTTTCCTCTATCAATTTATTAAGCTCTTCTTCATCTATTGCAAGATTAGCCTTAAACCACTCTTCAGGCTCTTTTTGAATAATCCCAAGAACATCGAGACAAATTTTTCTTACCTTTTTCACAACACTCTCAAGAATAGTAAAGCTCTCCTCATCAGGTTTATTTGAAATAATTATATTTAATGACTTTATAAATTCAAAAAGATGGGCAAGAGCTGAAGGGGTATTGAAGTCATCATCCATAGACCTTGTAAAACCCTCAATAAAGCCCGCTTCCAGCTTTTTTACATCTTCTGTCAGGTTTTTTGACTTTTTGACAGGCCTATAAGTCAGTAATTCATCAAGTGCAGTATAAATCCTGTCAAGTGCCCTTTCGGCTTCTATCAGGTTGTCTCTGGAAAAATCGAGAGGGGATCTGTAATGGGTAGTAAGAAGAAAATATCTCAAAACCTCCGGATCAAATTCTTTTAAAATATCTTTTATTGTAAAAAAATTGCCAAGAGATTTAGACATTTTTTCCTTATTTATATTAACAAAGCCGTTATGCAGCCAGTATTTTGCAAACATCTTGCCTTCAGAGGCCTCAGATTGTGCAATTTCATTTTCATGATGGGGAAATACAAGGTCTTTCCCACCACCATGGATATCAAAAGGGATTCCTAAAATCTTTGAACTCATAGCGCTGCATTCTATGTGCCATCCCGGTCTTCCTGGTCCCCAAGGACTTTCCCAGGCTGGTTCATTTTCTTTGCTTTTTTTCCATAAGGCAAAATCAAGAGGGTCATCTTTAATTTCGCTCACATCCACCCTTGCTCCCGCAAGAAGATCATCAATACTTCGATGTGAAAGTTTTCCGTAATTTTCAAAGGCCCTTACTTTGAAGTATACATCTCCATTTTTTTCATATGCATAGCCTTTTTCAATAAGTTTTTCACATAACTCAATCATTTCATTGATAAATTCCGTTGCTTTAGGAGTATAGTCTGGTTTTTCTACCAAAAGTGCACTCATATCATCATCATGGGACTTTATATATTTTGCTGTAAGCTCTTTCCATGAGATACCGATTTCGTTACTCCTCTTGATGATCTTGTCATCAATGTCAGTAAAATTCTTAACAAATGTTACCTTGTAATTTTTAAATTTAAGATACTTTCTTATAACATCAAACACAACAGAGCTTCTCGCATGGCCGATATGGCAGTCATCATAAACAGTTACACCACATACATACATTCTCACTTCGCCATCATTTATCGGCTCAAAAGGTTCTTTTTTAAGTGTCATCGTATTATAAATTTCCATATTTTCCCCTTAAAACTTATTGCATCTGTGATAATGGTTATCACCAATATATTTTTTTTCAAGCTCTTTATTGCATAGTTTACCATCAAAATGCTCGCACCTGCTGGCAAAAGGGCAAACAGCATTAATATTTTCAATAAGTTCTGAAGATATAAGGTTTTTTGATGCAGAAATCAATGTCTTCGTATAAGGGTGAATGGGGTTATTTATAATATCATCCGTTTTACCATATTCCACGTCCACACCCTTATAAAGAACAATAGTGTAATCACACAAAAAATTTACCACTGCAAGATCATGGGAAATAAGAATAATCGTCTTTTCCTCTCTGACTTTCAACTCTTTAAAAATATTCAGAATTTGCGACTGCACGGATACATCAAGCGCACTTACAGGCTCATCAGCTATAATAATTTCCGGATCAAGAATAAGTGCCCTTGCAATTGAAATCCTTTGCCTTTGTCCCCCGGAAAACTCGTGGGAATAGCGATATAAAAACTCTTCTTTTAGCCCCACTTTTTTGAATATATCAATAAATCTTTCCCTATAATTATTGTCAGTACAATGGGCTTTATATCCATCTTTCAACATTGTGAAAATTTTAAGTCTCGGGTTAAGGCTCGAATATGGATCCTGGAAAACAACCTGAACATTTTTTCTATAAAATTTATAATCAGGTGTTTTTCGATTTACAACCTTTCCCTTGTATAAAACTTCGCCACTGTCAGGTTTTATTATATCTGCAATAATATTTGCAAGGGTTGATTTACCACTCCCGGATTCACCTACTATTCCTATCGCTTTGCCTTTTTCGATGTTCAAAGAAATATTATCAATAGCTTTTATTTTGTCTTTAGATGCCGAAAAAATCCCTTCCGAAAGATGAAAAGTTTTAGAAACATCTCTAATTTCGATTATATTATTCATATTTTAGAGTTTTATAAGAAAATTCCACATTCTGCAACAAAAAAAGACTCTTAGATTAATATCACAGCCGTAACAAATAATGTAACTAAAAAAATATTCAAATATTAGATTTTGTACTTTTTAATTATATCATTCAATTCTTCAGATACTTTTTCAATTTCACCTGAAAGAGAAACTATATTGTTAATAATAAATCCATTTTCTTCTGCACTTTTGGAAATATTTGTAATAGATGAAGCTACCATACTGATTGCGATATTAAGCTCCTCAGCCATTTTCTGAATCGGACTTATTGAATTTACTGCCGATTCAAGGTCGGTTGTGGCCTGATTAAAACTTTCACCAACAGATGTAATCTCTCTGGAGCCTTCTTCAATGTTTTTTATGCCAGAATCCACAATAGTTACTACCTCATCAACGCTCTTCTGTATAATGTTTACTTTATCGGAAATATTTTTTGTAGAAAGCGTAGTTTTTTCAGCCAATTTTCTCACCTCGTCTGCCACAACAGCAAAGCCTCTTCCAGCCTCCCCTGCCCTTGCTGCCTCGATTGCCGCATTAAGTGCCAACAAGTTTGTCTGGTCAGCTATATCTATAATAAGCTTGATTATTTCATTAATTTCCACACTTGATTTTTTCAACTCATCAAGACTTCCTGATGCTTCCACAAACTCCGATACAATCTTGTTGATATTATCAATAGCCTCCTGCAGCCCCTTGTTGCCATTTATAATTTCACCTTTTGCAATATTTATATTGCTTACGCCTTCATGGATATTTGTTTCAATTTCCTGTGACGTGCTTGACATCTCTTCAGCAGCAGTAGCCGTCTGATTTATTTCCTCATTTATATTGATTGTAGATGTTTTCATCTCTTCCATACTTGATAACGACTGCTGACTCACATTAAGAAGCATATTTGAAAATTCTGAAATTTTACCTATAAGCGTTTTTAGGCTGTTTTTCATATCATTTACTGCTTTTGTCAGTATTGCAATTTCATCTTTTTTGCTACCCTTAATCTCAATATCTTCAATGTCCAATCTGCCGTCAATTATATTCCTGGCAACATTAGTAATCTTGATTATTGGAGCAGATACTTTACTTGCACTTACAACACCAATGACGGATGATACAGCCAAAGCAATTATAATAGCAATAATAGAAATAACCCTGCTTGAATTAGATATTGAATTAATTGTATCAAGACTATTTTTAACATTTTTGCTCGCCATTGCCATCTGTTCATCAATGTACGAATCAAGCCTTGTTATGTTTTTTTCCAGGTTTACTGTCATACTTGACAAATTGTTTCCCAATTTAACTGCTTTCAAATATTCATTATATATATTGTCAACCAGAGGGGTAAGCTCGTTGCATGTTTCTATAATATTTTGTAATCGTTCTCTCGTCTTTGGGTCATTCACAGGGTCAGGAAGAATATCCTGTATCTTTTTATGTTCAAGAATTGACTGTGCGACAACACTCATAACTTTTAAATAACTTTGCATAGACATTTGCGAGTCTTCAATCTCATATTCATCCGTCTGGGAAAGCATATAATTTGCATAAACTTTAAATTGCAAATTGCTTTCCATCATTTTATTAAATAAAGTAAGAGTTGAAATGTTTGATTCCGGAATAGTTTTCAACGAAATTTCTATATAGCCCTTAATACGCCTATAAAGGTCATCAATCTTCACTGAAATTTTAGCAACATCTTCTTTTAAGGTAAGGTAGTTGGTCTTGTTTTCACCCATTTGTTTAATTATTTTATCAAGCTCATTAAGTTCATTCTGAAGATTTGATGCTATTTTGGGATTTAACATTTTAATGTCTTTGGTGGTATTAGTTAATTTATCTGTATTCGCGCTTACACTTTCAAGCTCTTGATTTAACTTTTCGATATTATCTTCTGCAAGAATTCTGCTTACCATATTTGTAGATTTTAAAAAATCTATATCAAAGTCAGATATTTTGGAAAGTAAATTATTGTTGAATGTAACATCATTGATATATGATTTTATTTTACTGAAAAAACCTATAGTTATAATTCCGAATATAACAATAATCAAAGAAATAAGAAGATACGACACAAGCATTTTGAGTTTAATCCCCATAAAAGCCCCCTTGTTTTTACGTAAAAAGTGTATTATTTTTTATCGGAAAATTCAATACTAACTTTACAAATTAAAAATTAAAAAAGGTGATATATGATTGAAATTTTGAGAAACAGAAGAAGCGTAAGAAGCTTTCTTACAAAAAATATTGAAAGTGAAAAGCTCGACATACTCATAGAAGCAGCATTAAGAGCGCCTACTTCAAGAAATATCAACCCTACAAAATTTATTGTTGTCAAAGATAAAGAAACTTTGAAAAAACTTTCTACAGCAAAGGCTCATGGCGCTGAATTTCTAAGTAATTGCAATGTTGCGATAGCTGTAATAGGTGATACAAGTGCATCAGACACATGTATTGAGGATTGCAGTATTGCTTCAATAATTTTACAACTTACCGCAGAAAGCCTTGGACTTGGCAGTTGCTGGGCGCAAATAAGATTAAGATATGATGAAAATAAAGTTTTGGCAGAAGATAATGTAAGAAAAATTCTGAATATTCCCGAGCATTTCCTTGTAGAATCAATTATAGGAATAGGTTATCCCAAAAGTCGACCTAAACCGATTCAGTATGATAAACTTGACTTTGGCAGAATAAAATATGAAACATTTTGACAAGTTTACTCATTGTTAGACTGAGATTTTAATTGACATAAAAAAATTTTAAATGTATAAGTTTTGCTTGTTGTTGCCGGAGTGGCGGAATTGGCAGACGCACCGGACTCAAAATCCGGCGGGCTAATCACCCGTGGGGGTTCGAGTCCCCCCTCCGGCATTTTTGGTATTTGCTTATATTCTTAGTCATCTTACTTATGAAATATTAATTGTGTATCAAATATATAGTTTCCATAATACTCAACAAAATCAAAGGGCATTTTAACTTTTTAAAAAATATATTTTGGTATAAAAAAGGCCTGCAAAATTTGCAGGCCCTATTGAAGATTTTTCGAAATTATTTGTAAAAATTTAACTACAAGAACAACTTCCACCAGAAGTAGCAGGAATTATCACAAAACCTTCACCGTTTTGGTTCGAAATATAATCGATTTTTGCCTCACCTACATAATTAATAATTCTGTCTTCTACCATAATTTCGATTTCATTGATAACTTGTAATTCTTTTTCATTTGGCTCATCCAGAGCCAAACCCAGATTTGGGCCGCCTCAGCCAACACCTTCGATAACAAGTCGCAGACATTTGCCGGGATAATTTTTCAAAAGGGACTTGAGTTTGTCCCTTGCCGCATCAGTAATTTCAAGCATTTTACTTCTCCTTATTTATATTTTGGATTGTTGTATCTTATAATTTTACATTTGTCAAATAATCGTTTCAATTATTACATCCACTTCTTTTTTTAAAATATAGCGTTAAACCCACACCAATAAATATCATAATCCCCCATAGACCAAAATAACCATATTTCTATTCAAGCTCAGGCATGTTCTTGAAATTCATACCATAAACACCCACAAGAAATGTTAGAAGTATAAATATAGTCGCAATCAAAGTAAGCATTTTCATAACTTCGTTGGTTTTAGTATTAATTTCAGAAAGATATATATCAAGAAGTCCACTTAGTATATCTCTTATTGTATCTAAAATATCAATAATCTGAATTGTATGATCATAAACATCCCTGAAGTACATAAGTGTTTCTTCAGCAATAAGTTTATTTTTTTCTTTATACAATATCCCTACTAACTCTGTCAAAGGCCATACAGCTTTTCTTAATACTATTAAATCTTTTTTCATTTTATGCATTCTCTCAACTATATCAGAACCAGTTTTTGTCGTTACCTCATCTTCAAGATTTTCAAGCTCTTCTTCAACTTGCTCAAGAACGACAAAATAATTGTCAACTATAACATCAATAAGAGCATAAACCAGATAATCAGAGCCTTTTTTTCTAATTATCCCTTTGTTATTTTTTAATCTTGACCTTATAAAGCCAAATATATCAATCTCTTTTTCCTGAAAAGAGATAACATAATTCTTACCAAAAACAATGCTCACCTGCTCGGCATCAAGTACTTTGGTTTCATTGTTTAAAGACAACATCTTGAGTACTACAAATATATTCTCATCATAATATTCAATTTTAGGCCGCTGATAAACATTTAATATATCCTCAAGCACAAGCTTATTCAGTCCAAAATAATTGCCAATCTTTTCAACAGCCTCAATATCGTGTAATCCGATAATATTTATCCATGTTACCCCTGTGGCATTTTTCACATCCAACTGAGATATATCATTAATCGTATATTCCCTGTAATGCTCGCTATCGTATTCAATAATTTGAATTGTAAATTCAATATTTTTGTCACCAGTATATACAAGAGCCCCCGGGGGGAGTCCTGTTTTTTTAACTAACTTGCCCCTTTTGTTTTTTTTCATTTTATCACCTCACATCACAATCTTACTACAAATAAAAATTGATTCCATTTGAAATAAGATAACTTAGCGTGTATAATCTACTGAAATAAACCTTTTAGGCTTTATGTTTTTATTATCAAAAAAGGAGAGTGCCATGAAAATATTCTCATAGGCAATTCAACAGAAGAACAGTTTAGAGCCATTGAAGATGTTAGCAGAAGCATCCAGAATATTTCAGCAGGAATTGAAGAATCTTCCAAAGCCATCGAGGAGGTCTTAAGCACCGTGCTCAACATCGAAAAAGAATCATCAAACCTGCAAACTATTGTCAGTAAATTTAGAACTTAAAATAATAAAAGGGGGATACCCCCCTTTTATTAAACTACAAAATATCTCTATTTATGTAAATCCAAGTTTGTTGTTTAGCTATCTTACTACTTACCAATTAATCGTATCACACATAATATTTGGCAACCATTAGAATAAATGTTTTAAAATTTAACTTTTAAAACATCAGTACTTGCCACTTTTTCTATCCCCTTGACCTGTGTTTTTATTGTAGGCATTGCAATTTTTGTTTTACCATTCTCAATTTCTACCAATGCTGTTGCTTCATAAACACCAAAAATAGCCCCTACAATTGCACCACCTGCAGCACCATATGAAATATACTCAAGATGGTCTGAGGGTTTTTCTTCAAAAGCAAGGAATGCAGCTCCTATAATCGCACCGGTTATCGCACCATAAGCAGTATCTTTCATAACCACTGCCCCTCTTGTTTCCGCAAAGCCAAAAGATGAAAACATTACCATGACTGCTAATACTGCAACTATCAACCTTTTCATAAAGTCCTCCTTTTTATTTGTAAAATTAAGTTTCATTCAATTATACAGGAAATTTTTAAATATTCCATAATATTATTGCAATTTTTATAA
>NZ_JBSQOT010000056.1:0-8147 GCF_055117995.1 Deferrivibrio sp.
AATGGGCATAAAATCAAGGTGCTGCTGACGGATTACAAACCGCTGTCAGTAGATACGGAAGAAGATCTCATGCAAGCTGAAAAATATGCAAAGTTGCTTAAAAATTAGTTAAAGGGGAAAATAGATGGCTAAGTATGTTTTTGTTACCGGCGGAGTTTTATCTTCATTGGGTAAGGGGATTACAGCTGCTTCAATAGCTACACTTCTTGAGGCAAGGGGTTACAGGGTTATAATTAAAAAGTTTGATCCTTATCTTAATCTTGACCCTGGGACTATGAGCCCTTTCCAGCACGGAGAAGTTTATGTTACAGATGATGGTGCAGAAACAGACCTGGATCTTGGGCACTATGAGAGATTTTTGCACTCAAACACAACAAAGGATTGTAACGTAACTGCCGGTAAAATATATTACAAAGTTCTGGAAAAGGAAAGAAAGGGGGACTACCTTGGAGGGACAGTTCAGGTTATACCCCATATCACTGATGAAGTGAAAAACAGCATTTACAGCCTTTCTGACGAGTATGACATAGTGATTGTAGAGATAGGGGGAACCGTTGGAGATATTGAGAGCCTTCCTTTTCTTGAGGCTATAAGGCAGATAAAATTTGACCTTGAAGACAATGATGTGGTTTATCTGCATGTGACTCTTGTGCCATACATTAAAAGCGCGGGTGAACTGAAAACCAAGCCTACCCAGCACTCCGTCAAAGAACTAAGGGAGATTGGTATTCAACCTGATATGCTTGTTTGTAGGTCAGAGTATCCGCTTGATGATAGCATACGTAAAAAAATAGCTCTTTTTTGTAATGTCTCAAAAAATGCTGTAATCAATGCCATTGATGCTTCTACAATTTACCAGGTGCCACTTTTTATGAACAAGGAAGGGGCGGATAAGTTCATTTTGAATAAGCTGGGGCTTGAAGAAAGAGATTTGGATTTGTCAGTCTGGGAAGAGATAGTTTACAGAATTAAAAATCCCGAAGATACTGTAACAATAGGTGTAGTGGGGAAATATGTTAATCTAAAAGATGCTTACATTAGTTTGAATGAGGCTCTTATTCACGGTGGAATAGACAACAAGGTTAAAGTGGATATTAAATGGATTGATGCTGAAGACCTTGAAAGTCAAAATCCTGATAAATTTCTTGATGATGTGGATGGGATACTTGTGCCAGGTGGATTTGGCGAAAGAGGTATTAAAGGGAAAATTCGGGCAGTCAATTTTGCACGCAATAAAGACATACCGTTTTTTGGAATTTGTCTTGGGATGCAGTGTGCAGTTATTGAGTTTGCAAGAAATGTTCTTAAATATGACGATGCTAACAGTACTGAATTCAATCCTAAAACAGAGCATCCGGTAATTGATTATATGGAAGAGCAGAAAAAGATAAAAAAGCTCGGTGGAACAATGAGACTGGGGGCTTACGAGTGTAAACTTGCAGAAGGTACAAGAGCATACACAGCATATAAAAGTGAAACAATTTTTGAAAGGCACAGGCACAGGCTCGAGTTTAATAATAATTTCAGAGAGGAGCTTACAAAAGCCGGTCTCGTGATATCCGGTGTGAATCCGGACAGAGACCTTGTTGAAATTATTGAGCTTAAATCTCACAGATGGTTTTTGGGATGCCAGTTTCATCCGGAATTCAAATCAAAACCTACTTTGCCTCACCCTTTGTTTAGTGGATTTATTAATGCTGCTCTTAAATTTAAAACTGAAAAGGGCAGAGAATTGGAGAATCAGAAATGATATTTCTGGCAGGCCCTTGTGTACTTGAAAACGAAGAAGTAGTATTCAAAACTTGCGAGTTTTTAAGCAATATAGCAAATGAAAGAGGTTATGACTTTTATTTCAAGTCATCATACGACAAGGCTAACAGAAGTTCTGTAAAATCTTACCGTGGACCCGGATTAAAGGCAGGACTGGATTTTTTCAGGAAGATTAAAGACAGGTTCAATGTTAAAATAGTTACCGATATACACACACCTGATGAAGCGCATCTTGTTGCCCAGGTCGTAGATATGATTCAGATACCTGCATTTCTTTGCAGACAAACTGATATGCTAAAAGCTGCCGCTGAGACAGGTAAAGTGGTTAATATTAAAAAAGGGCAGTTTCTTGCGCCCTGGGATATGAAAAATGTGGTGGATAAGTTAAGATATTTTAATGCAAAGGATATAATTCTTACTGAAAGAGGAACTACTTTTGGTTATAACAATCTTGTAATAGATTTCAGAGCTTTTAAAATAATGAAGGAGCTCGATGTAAAGGTTATATTTGATGCAACACATTCAGTGCAGCTTCCGGGTGGAGCAGGAGAGTCTTCTTCCGGTCAGAGAGAGTTTGTCCCATATTTATCAAGAGCTGCTGCAGCTTTTGGTGTGGATGGTTTTTTTATGGAGGTTCATCCAGAGCCTGACATTGCGCTATGTGATGGTCCTAATATGATTAATTTCAAAATGGTAGAAAATATCTTAACTGATATTGATTCAATAAGGGGTATAAATTGGAAATCATCGACTCTGTAAAGAAAACTTTAAAGATTGAGGCAGACAGCATTAATGATGTGTATAACAGGGTTGGCAGTGAATATGTAGATGCAGTTGAAATGATTTTTGCGTGCAAAGGAAAAATTATAGTTACGGGGATGGGTAAGTCCGGTCAGATAGGTAAAAAGATTGCTGCCACAATGTCATCTACCGGTACACCAGCGGTTTTTTTGCACCCTGCAGAGGGTGTACATGGGGATCTTGGAGTTATACGTTCGGAAGATATAGTTATTGCAATTTCCAACAGTGGTGAAACTGAGGAGATAGTCACTTTGCTGCCAGTGATAAAAAGATTTGGCGTAAAGATTATTTCTATTGTGGGGAGGGTGAATTCAACACTTGCTGAAAGAAGCGATGTTGTTATTGATGCAAGCGTAAAGATGGAAGCATGTCCTTTGAATCTTGCCCCTACCGCAAGCACAACAGTAGCACTTGCAATAGGGGACGCTATTGCCGTTGCACTTCTTGAAAAGAGGGGATTTAAAGCGGAAGATTTTGCGATTTTTCACCCTTCAGGAAGCCTTGGTAAAAAGCTTTTGACGAGGGTTGAAGACCTTTATCATAAAGGTGAAATGGTGCCAGTGGTAAAACTTGGCACAAATGTGGCAGATGCGATTTATGAAATTAGCAGTAAAGGTTTTGGTTGTGCCGCAATTGTCGATGACAACCTGATTGTTCAGGGGATTATTACAGATGGAGATTTGAGACGTGGGATGCAAAAATATCAGGATGTGTTTGAAAGACGTGTTGAAGAGATAGGGTCACGTAATCCAAAACTGATTACAAAAAAGGCTCTTGCAGCCAAAGCATTGAAGGTAATGGAGGAAAATTCCATTACTTCCCTTTTGATAGTTGATGATGGGAATAAAATCGAGGGGATATTGCACCTGCACGACCTTTTGAGAGCAAAGATAATATGATAAAATTGTTGGTTTTAGATGTTGATGGTGTTTTGACAGATGGGAAGATAATTTATACTGAAAGTGGTCATGAAATAAAAAACTTCAATGTGAGAGATGGACTTGGTATTAAAATGGCTCAAAAGGCAAACATAACTGTTGCCATTATTTCTGGAAGAGAGTCAAGAGTCACTGAACTAAGGGCAAAAGAGCTAAAAATCGAACACGTTTTTACCGGTATTGACAATAAATTGGATTGTCTTGATAAGCTTTGTGAAAAGCTTGGTATTGTTCTTGATAAAGAAACTGCATTTATTGGAGATGATATCAACGATATTGCAATCTTGAAAAGATGTGCATTTTCAGGTACAGTTGCCGATGCCCCCTATTATATAAAAAAGGAAGTAAATTTTGTTTCCAATTTTAAAGGGGGAAAAGGTGCAGTTAGAGAATTTATAGAAGCAATATTGATGAGAAATGAGCAGTGGGAAGATATTTACAAATCTTACTTGTAGTGGCTATTCTGGCTATTGTCTTTTTATTCAAAAAAGATGGCAAACTTCCAACACCAAAAATCGAGCGTAACAGTCTTTACATGAAAAACATGAATCTGAAAGAAAATATTGGCGATAAAGGTTATTACAGTGTTCGAGCTGCAGAGGCATATGTATACGATAATTTTAAGAAAATCGAAATGAAAAAATGTTACGTGGTGTATAATGAAAAAGGCAATAACACAAATATTGTTTCTGAAAGATGCAAAATAATTGTCGATGAAAAACTTGAAATGTTTGATAATATATCAGGTGATTTCAATGAATACAGATTTGAAGGTGGAGAAAATTCAAATCTAATTTATTTTTTTGATAATAACACCGGTTTTGTAAGTGGTGGCTTGCAAATTAGTACAAATACATCTAAACTATATTCTGACAATGTGTTTTTTGACAAGAAAAAGAGGATTGTTCAATTCGAAGGGAGTGTGAGAGTGGATTATGAAAATTAGATTGATTTTTGTTTTGATGTTTTTGCTTGTAAATATTGCATTTTCAAAGGAGATTTCATCAGTGAAGGTTGAATCCGATTCTCTTGTATATTCCGGAGACAAAAATGTTTCGATATTTAGGGGAAATGTTGTGGCACACTATAATGATGTTACTGTCAAGTCAGACAATATGACTGTTTATTTCAATAAAGATAAGAAGGTTGATAAAATATTGTGTGAGGGGAATGTTCAGGTAACGAGGGGAGATTTGTACTCACTTTCTGAATTTGCAGATATAGATATTAATACCGATAAGGCTGTGCTGAGGAAAAATGTAAAGGTATGGCAGGGGAAAAATTATTTGGAAGGTGATGAGGTAATAATCTATAACAAGGATAGCAGAGTAATTGTGAATAAAGGGGAGAGTCAAAGAGTAAAAATTATTTTCTATCCTGAAGGTACTGATAATGCAACTAAAGACAACACAACTGAAAAAAAAATACAAAGATAGATTTGTCGTTGACGGAATTAGCCTCAAAGTCAGCGATGGGGAAATAGTAGGTTTGCTTGGACCAAATGGTGCAGGTAAGACTACAACTTTTTATATGGTAGTAGGTATTGTAAGACCTGATTCTGGCGAGGTTATACTTGGAGATAAAAATATAACCAGATTTCCCATACATGAAAGAGCAAGGCTTGGAATTGGTTATCTACCTCAGGAAGCTTCAGTTTTTAGAAAATTAACTGTTGAGGAAAACATTATAGCTGCACTTCAAATTGTTAAATATGAAAATAATAAGATAAAATTACGCACAGATGAGCTAATAGAAGAATTTGGCCTTGCCAAAGTAAGAAAATCATATGGCTATGCGTTGAGTGGTGGTGAAAGAAGAAGGTTGGAGATTGCAAGATGTCTTGCCGTAAGTCCAAAATTTATACTTCTTGATGAGCCTTTTGCAGGTATCGATCCAATATCTGTGACTGATATTCAAAATATGATTTTTAAGCTAAAAGATAAGGGGATAGGAGTCTTGATTACTGATCATAATGTAAGAGAGACATTGAAAATAACCGATAGAAGTTATATTGTATATGAAGGTAAGATACTTGCTGAAGGGGATAAAACAGAAATTATCAACAATCAGGAAGTTATTAAAAGGTATCTTGGAGAAGGGTTTTCATTGTAATGAATAAGATGAAGATAAATCTTGAAACAAAATTAGGCCAGAAACTTCTTATAACCCCGCAAATGAAACAGTCCCTTAAGATATTGCAACTTCCTTATATGGAACTTATTTCTGAGCTCAACAGTGTTCTTGAGGAAAACCCTGTGCTGGAAGAGGCTGAAGTCCAGGAAGTAAAAGATGAAAAGAATTCTGACGAATTTTTAAGGGAGCTTGAAAAGGTTGATTGGCAGGACTATTTCAGCGACTTTCAGGAAGGGATTTCATATGTGCCTGATGATGAGTCTGTAAATTTCGATAAGTTTATAGGAAAAAAAGAAAATTTGTATGAGCATCTTTTATTTCAGCTTAATATAGCAGGTCTTAATGACTATTTGACAGATATTGGTGAGTATATAATTGGTAATATTGATGAAAATGGATATTTGACTGTCAAGGTAAATGAGATAGTTGAGTATTTTGATGGTGACTATGAGAGTGTAAATAAAGTTTTGGCGATAGTTAGGGAATTTGACCCTTCAGGGGTAGGAAGCACATCTTTGAAAGAATGTATTTTGAAACAACTTGAGCATATGGGTGTAGATAAAATTGATATAGATGTTGCGGGAAGAATTTTAGGTGATTTTAGTGATGAGATTTATGCAGGTGACCTTAAAACGATTGCCGAAAAACTTGGTTACAGTGAGGAGTATATAAGGGAGATAGTTGATTTTATCCGAAGGACTCATCCAAAGCCCGGGCTTAAATTTTCCCCTGAAGGGAGGTTTGTTGTTCCGGATGTTTACATTTTGGAAAAAAACGGGAAGTACGAAGTGGTGTTAAATGAAGATGACGTACCTGCAATAAAACTAAATAGGTATTATGTTAAGATGCTGAAAGGGGAAGGTCTTGACGATGCATCCAGGGGTTATATTGAAGAAAAAGTAAAAAATGCTATATGGTTTATTAAAAGTATGAATCAGCGCAAAAAGGCAATTTTAAAGGTTGTTGAGGCTTTGATAAAGCATCAGAGGGATTTTCTCGATAAAGGGGTAAAGTTTATAAAGCCACTTAAACTGAAAGATATAGCAGATGAAACCGGTTTGCATGAATCAACTGTCAGCAGAGTGACGTCCAATAAATATGCTATGTGCAAATATGGGGTTTTGGAATTGAAATCATTTTTTATGAAAGGTATTGCAGGGGTAGATGGAAAAAAAGTGAGTGTTTCAAATGTAAAAGATGTTATCAAGGGGCTTATAGAGAATGAGCCGGCAGATTATCCCTATTCTGACCAGAAAATTGTGGAAATTTTGTCAAAAAAAGGTATAAAGATTGCAAGGCGAACCGTGGCAAAATACCGGGACGAACTTAATATACCCGGTGCTTCAGCGAGAAAAAAAACAAGGAGGTAGTATGAATATTCAAATAACTGTTAAAAACATTGAACTGACAGATGCAATCAGAAGTTACGTTGAAAAAAAAGTTTCCAAAGTAAAAAGATATTTTGATCAGGTGGTTGATGTCCATGTGGTACTTGATGTGCAGAAAAATGTCCATATGGCTGAAATACTTGTCAATGCAAAAGGTGTATTTTTGAAGGGGCTTGAAAAATCGGAAGATTTGTATGCATCTATTGACCTTGCAGTTGACAAAATAGAAAGACAGCTTGTGAAGTATAAAGAAAAGCTTAAAGCCAAGAAACTTGCTGAAAAGAATTTCGAAGCACCTTTAAAACTTGATGTTTATGAAAGTGCAAGTTTTGACGATGAGCCGGTTTCGATTATAACAAAAGAGATACCTGTAAAACCTATGGATATAGAAGAAGCTGTAATGCAGATGGATTTGCTAAATAAAAACTTCTTTGTTTTCAGAAATGCCAAAAATTCTGAAGTCAACGTAGTTTACAGAAGGGATGACGGCAACATAGGCCTAATTCAGCCATAGGTGACAATGAAATGCAATTAATTGAACTGGTTGAGAAGGAAAATATAATTTTTTTGAATGGAGATTTTACGAAAGATGAAATTATAAAAAAGTTCGGTGAAATTCTTTCAAAGGACGTGCTGGGTTTAAGCTCTGATAAAATTTACAATGCGCTTATTGAAAGGGAAAAGCTTGGTAGTACTGCTGTGGGGGAAGAAGTTGCTATCCCTCATGCCAAGCTTGACTCTATTTCTAAAGCATCTATTGCAATTGCTGTATCAAGAAATGGGATAGATTTTGATGCACCCGATAAATTAGCGGTAAAATTGTTTTTTGTGGTGTTGTCACCTGAGTCGGATATAGCAGGGCACTTAAAAACATTGGCGAGAATTTCCAGATTGGTTAAAATGACAGACTTTAAAAGCAGAGTGCTCAGTTCAAGCAATATGGAAGAGGTGTTGGAAATTTTAAAAGAAGAGGAAAGTAAAGTGTAATGGAAAAAGTTCCTGTATCGGAATTATTGCTGCCTGAAGCAAAGGATTTGGAGCTAAAGCTTATTTATGGCAAAAAAAGTATACATACCAAGTATCTAACCAACTATAGGATTCAAAAACCGGGACTTGC
>NZ_JBSQOT010000057.1:0-8059 GCF_055117995.1 Deferrivibrio sp.
AATTTTGATAGATGAATACGACAAGCCAATTCTTGATGTTATAGAAAATATTGAGCAGGCAAAGATAAACAGGGAGTTTATAAAGGGGCTGTATTCAATAATCAAAGACAATGACGCATATATCCGTTTTGCATTTCTAACAGGTGTTAGTAAATTTTCAAGAGCATCTATATTCAGCGGTCTTAACATGCTGACAGATATTTCTCTTAACCCAAAATACGGCAATATCTGCGGATATACACAAAATGATATAGAGACAACATTTATGCCATATCTTGAAGGTGTGGATATGGAAAAATTGAAAATCTGGTACAATGGTTACAATTTTCTTCAGGATAATGTTTATAACCCTTTTGACATATTGCAGTTTATTGCAAGTGGGCATATGTACAGAAACTACTGGTTTGAGACCGGTACACCCTCATTTTTGATAA
Source organism: Deferrivibrio sp. (assembly GCF_055117995.1). Lineage (NCBI taxonomy): Bacteria > Pseudomonadati > Deferribacterota > Deferribacteres > Deferribacterales > Deferrivibrionaceae > Deferrivibrio > Deferrivibrio sp. The sequence continues at coordinate 435 of NZ_JBSQOT010000057.1, forward strand.
AGCTGCTCAAGCAAAGAAATTATTTTCTACCGAAATTATCCAATTTGAAGATGGATGATAAGTTATTGTCCACCTTTGACATAGAGCATATTGACATTGAAGTGCTACTGTATCAGTCTGGCTATCTTACGATAGACAGTGTAAAGGAGCAAAGAAGAGGTGGATTTGAATATACCTTGAGGGTGCCTAACCTTGAAGTGCAGTTGTCATTAAGCGATTACATACTCCACTATCTCTTTCAGCAAAAAAATATAGTAGACACTCAGGATTTATCATATGATGCATTGTATGAAGGCAATCTTGATAAATTTAAAGAAAGTCTCATATCGATATTTGCATCTATCCCTTACAATAATTTTTCAAAAAACAATTTAGACAAATTTGAAGGGTTTTATTCCAGTATAATTTATGTTCATCTTGCCTCTTTGGGGATAAAAATCATTGGTGAGGATGTAACAAATGAGGGAAGGATTGATTTGACCTGTTTTGTGGGGGACAAGATATATATCCTTGAATTTAAAGTTGATGGGAAGAAAGGGGAAGCATTATCACAGATAAAAAGTAAAAACTACGCCCTAAAATATAAGAATTCACCTATTTACAAGGAGTATTCTGAGATTTATCTTGTAGGCATTGAGTTTGATTCAGCAAAGCGAAATATTGCAAATTTTGAATGGGAAATTGCATAAATGGACAATTTGCCAATATGTTGATAGAAACTCACGTTTTTAAACCTTAAGCTTTGAAAAATTGAAAATCAGGTATGTTATGCAGACTGCGATAAATGCGTTGGTGCCTGATGCACCGCCAAACCCTGAATAATCGTTGGAAAATTTATAAACAATAGTTGCGATAAAACTTGCAACGACGAGCGTTTTTATACTGGAAAGGATGTTTTGGGAAGACATACCCACGAAGGAAGAAATTACAAGTATTGTGGAGATTTCGCCTGCGTTTGATATGCTTAAGTGCTCTACAACTCCTGCAATAATAAGGACGATTGACGATGCCATAACTGAGCTGTAACCCACATTGTGAAAAAGATAAAAAGTCAGGCTTAGTCCCAAAAGATGAACTACAAAAAGAGTAAACAATTTACTTACCTCAAAAGATAATATGCTACAGCTACCCCAAAAAAGGCAATTGTCCCGAGTTTGCCACCAAAACCTGTAAAAATATCTCTTGAAAATCCAAAAAGCAGCCCGGAAATTATTGAAGCAACAATAATATGCGTGTATATGAAATCTATCAGGGTTGAAGACATTCCAATAAATGCGCCACAGTAGCCAGGAAACTGAATATCATAAAGTTTTTTGTCAATATTTGAAATTACTCCAAGCAACAATCCCACAATCCCTGCTGCAAGGGGAGCTTTAAGCCCGCTGTTATTCAGATAAAATGTCAGGACAGCAGATACCATGACAATGCCGATATCCGATAGGATTTGCTTTGATTTCAAGAATATAGATTTTGGCAGATTATGGTAATAAATGAAAAAAAATATGGTCATAAATAAAATAATTAAAATATTTATGGAAATATTTTGGCGATTTAATGCAGGTTTTATCGTAAAAATAATTATTGCTACAAAAAATGTAAAATATGACAATAACGGGGACTTTTTCATCAATAAAAATATACCAGATGTATTATTCCTCTTGCAATAAGCCCTACAATGGAAGCTATCAGCACAGGCTTTAGCACCTTTTGAAACCTTACGCCTACAGAAAGAAATACCATCATTCCAACAGGGTCGATGGGGTTAATTATAAAGCCGGCGAGCATATTCAAATCTTTTTCGGTCATCAAACCCTTTTCAATCATATCGATAGCCACAGCCATCATTGCCGTGCCCCCTGCAAGAAATTTTGTTATGATTGGGACTACGGAGATAGACGAAATTCCTATTAATTGAAATATAGGGGACACGATATTTTCTATCATGTTCAAGATGTTCAATTTTTTTAAGACGTTGACAAAGAAAATTGAGATAACAAGCGCAGGTAAAGATTTATAAACTACCAGAATCCCTTTTTCGCCCCCTTCAAACAGAAGTGGAAGGAGTCGTTTTGATGAAGGTGCAGCATTGTCAGGGTTGTGCGAATTTTCTTCTTTTTTGATAAAAAGTCCGACGATAAAAGCAGCTATTATCCCCCCTATTAATGAAGAAATTATTGTTACGGTTATATTTAAACCTACAGCAATGAGTGGGAATGCTGCGTTTGCCTGAGACATTACGATGGTGGCAGCAAATGTAGTTGCGATTTCCCTTTGGGAGTAGCCTTCATCATCGTTCATAATTTTGAAAGTAGCTATTGGTGCTGCAAAGCTTATTAACAAAATTTGCAGTACAGCAAATGCACCTACCCCAGGGATGCCGAAAATTCCAAGAACAGGGGAAAACATAACTGCGATTCTTTTCAGCCACCCTTTCTGCTCGAGGGTGTGCATAATTGCCATCATGATGACCATTATCGGGAGCAATATATAAAGAGCCAGGTTTATTGCAGATTTACCGGAATCAAGTATCAAGCCTACAAAAGTTTCCAAATTCCCCTCACAGATTATTAATCTCTTGTAAAATTTTCAATTTCTCTTCATCGGTAAACCCTTTTGCTTCAAGAACATCTTTCAGTTTATCCCAGATAGGTTCACCGCATCTGATACATCTTATGCCTTTATCCATAAGGTATTTTACAGCTTCCTTCTTTTCAAGAACAATTTCTTCAATGGTATTTTCAAGTGTAAATTTATTCATATGTATATTCTAATCTAAAAATTTAATATTTTCAAACGGAGAAAGATGGTATAATTTGCTATAAGGTTAAAAAAAGTGTGTGAAAAAAATAGGTATATCGTTTTTGGAGTTTATATATGAATATCAGAAAAATTACACTAAAAGATTTGCCGCAAATCCACAGGCTCGGGGAAAAAGTTTTTACCCTTAAAAACTATCCTAATCTTTATCGGGTGTGGGATGAGAGTGAAGTGGCAGAATTCTTTGTAAATAACAGGCAGAGTTGTTTTGTGGCAGAAGATAAGGGGAAGGTAGCAGGATTTATATTGTCCTATGTTGTACAGAAAAAGCATATAAAATATGGCTATCTTGTCTGGCTTTGCGTAGACGAGGAGTATGAAAAACAGGGGCTTGCTTCAAAGCTTTTTGATGAATTCAAAGAGTTTATGAAAAATGAGGGGATAAGGACTGTTTTTGTGGATGTGGAAAAGAGCAATGAAAGGGCGTTAGGATTTTTTCGTGGTAAAGGGTTTTGTGAGCCTAAAGAGCAGATTTATTTGACTTTGTATTTAAGTGATGGAGATAAAAATGAGCATAAATGAAAAACGGCTAAAAGATTTGCTTGTGGATATGATTAATATTTACAGCCCTTCGGGGAAAGAAGAAGAGATACAGGACTTTTTGAAAAGTTATTTGAAGAAGCATAAGTTAAACTACATTTTTCAGGAAGTTGACGAACAAAGGGGGAATATTATTGTGATGCCTGACAAGGGTGAAGCTGATATTGTTTTTGTGGGGCACATTGATACTGTTCCTGCCTTTGATTATGAAAATTATGAGGCAAATATAACCGAAAATGAAATATACGGACTTGGCTCTGCGGATATGAAGAGTGGCTGTGCCGCAATGGTTGAATCATTTATCTCGTATCGGGAAAGGCATAAGGGAGATTTCCCATGTGCCCTTGCGCTTGTGGTGGGGGAAGAGGAGTCAGGTGACGGCGCATTTACGCTTGCAAGGGAATACCCTTTTGATTGGGCAATTATCGGTGAACCAACAAATCTTAAACCATGCTTCGGACATTTTGGGTACGTTGAAATTTCTCTGGTAACTTATGGTCAAAAATTGCATGCATCACTTTCAAAGCCGGACAAAAATGCTGTCAAACTGATGATGGATTGTATTAATCTGATTATTGAATACATCGATAAAAAAGAAGATATATTGTACAATATCAGGGATTTTAACAGTTCCCATGCAGGTTTTGCAAGCCCGGACAGGTGCGAAGCATATCTGGATTTACACGTTTCGTCCAAATATTCTCTTGGGTCGCTAACGTTTGAAATCGAAGAGCTGATTTTTGAAAAATTCAATGAAAAAGAGATAAAGTTTTCGCTGCAGACTATTCATCATGGTTATGAATTATCTGACAAAGCATCGCTGCCGAAAATGTTGAAAACGATTTATAATCAGAAAAATCTGGATTTTTCTCAGAGCTTTTTCAAAAGTGACTCTGATGCTCCGATATTCTGGCAGTCAGGTATTAAGCCAATTATTTTAGGTCCGGGAGACCTTGCTGTCGCACATACCTGTGAAGAGATGGTTGATTTTAATGAAGTTTTGAAAGTAGCAGAGATTTACTTCTCTGTGCTTGAGTGTGAAAATTGAAAAAATAAATGGGTGGGGTGTTAAAAGTTGCAAATTGTCAAAGTCAATTAAAAATCCCCACCTTATGATTTATGTTCTAAATGGATTGGCTGGCTTAATATCTATCTCATACCCAAGAATTGAAAGTATTTGATTGAGTGTTACTATACTTATATTTGCAATATAGCCATTTTCCAGCTTTGATAAAGTCGCTCTTGAGATATGTGCTTCTTGTGCAAGAGCTTCTTGAGAAACTCCCTTTTGTTGTCGCAAACTTTTAATAGTTTTTCCAAGTTCTGATAATATCATCACTAAGCTCCTTTGTGCTCTCTTCTTTTAAAGATAATTTCCAACTATCTAACATCATCTTTCCTATCTTAAAATCCGGATTTTTGGTCAAATAACCTTCCAGCTCATTAATCACCCACAAAAGTGCTTCAAAACAATCCCTATAAAACTTTTTTGCTTCACTTAGACTCAAAAGACAACTTTTTTGCCCAAACTTGATAAGAGTATTTTTTGAGTGCCATATCTTTTTGCCATCCATCATAAGTGCAGGTTTATCCTTGTGAATGTAGACAACCGTATTGACTACATCATATACGGGTGAATAAAAAATATTTTTAAAATCATCATCAAACAATAAGCCAAAGTTTTTCAAGTGTGCATCACCATTTTTAAGTAGATAATTCATAACCACAGTTTTATAAAATGCTATCATTGACTCTCTTTTATTTGTGGCATATGAGTAGATGATTTTAGCTACTTGCTCGTAGCTTCCATCATATTTACTTTCTTTGTTTTTATCCATCAGTGATAATACCTCTTCAAACCCATAAAAACTACCATCATCTTTTAGTGTAAATTTTTCTACTATTAGAAATTTATTGTTTTTTGATAATTTAACATTTGCAGTTTTTACTCCTGCTTTTTCTACAGCTTTTAGGCAAAAGTATTCATTGAGAGCCAAATCTTGATATTCATCTCCCCAAGTTTTGATGATATACTCTTTTGTATCTAATTTTTCTTTTTCTTTTAAAAGTGCTATAGTTTTTGGTTGTACTCCACTGATGGCATTTTTGTTTAAAAAGGTTTGAAGAAGGTTATTAAAAGTATCGTTTGTATCATTAGATAATATCTCTTCAATATCAAAATTAGGAAAGTCTATACTCTTTTGTAGATTACATTGAAATTGCACTCTAGATTGTATATTTGAGCACAGAAGTGAAAATATCAGATAATCATCTACTCTGCCATATTCTTTTGATAAAATATTTTTAAATATCTCATACAAATACCCCTCTGGCAAAAAACTCTCCAAAAATGGTGGAAACCTATAATCATATAGATATATCTTTTGAGTATTTGGCAAAGATAGTGCTATGGAGTTACTTATATCAAAATCTTTATAGTCTATGATAAAGTTTCTATTGTCTTTGAAAAATGATGCTATTGCTTTTTGATTATGAAATATTTCTATCATTTGTCTGCCCTGTAAAATTTAGTTTACAATCATACGCTATTTACTCAATTATGTAAAGTAAATTATACAGAAAAAAATTAAAAACTTCTAACCAATCATTTAGCAGCTCTCTAAATTTTATAAAATATTAGCCTTTTTTATGGGTGTGTAAAAGAGCAATTAAAGGGGATTGAAATTTTTCAGGTGCAAAGGCATTTATGAGCCAAAAGAGCAGATTTTACTTACACTTTGTACGGCATTTGATTTAGAGAGATTGATTTTTGATAAATTTAACGAGAAAAGGATAAATTTTCGCTGCAGACTATTCATCATGGTTATGAATTATCTGACAAAGCCTCACTGCCGAAAATGTTGAAAACGATTTATAATCAGAAGAATCTGGATTTTTCCCAGAGCTTTTTCAAAAGTGACTCTGATGCTCCGATATTCTGGCAGTCAGGTATTAAGCCAATTATTTTAGGCCCGGGAGACCTTGCTGTTGCTCACACCTGTGATGAGATGGTTGATTTTAATGAAGTCTTAATGGCAGCTGAGATTTACAGCTTTATACTTGAAATGGTAAAGGGGTAGCAATTCAAGTGCAAGGGGTTGTAAATAGCAGCATATTTAGCAATATAAACCAACATTCCCCTTGCAAACAGCATATTTCAAAAGTAAAATATTCATATGAAAAAGCTGCCGATAGGTATTCAGACATTTAGCGAGATTATCAATGGCAACTACCTGTACATTGATAAAACAGAGTATGCCTGCAATCTTATTGAAAATTATAAATATATTTTTTTATCCCGCCCGAGACGTTTTGGTAAATCACTGTTTCTTGATACATTAAAGGCGATATTTGAGGGGAGAAAAGAGCTTTTTGAGGGGCTATATATCTATGACAAATGGGACTGGAGCAAAAAATATCCTGTCATCAAGATAAGCTGGGCTGGGAATTTCCAGAGCCTTGAGGGGCTTGAAAGCTCTGCCTATGAAAATTTCAGAAAGAATCAGGTGAGATTAGGCATTGAATGTAAGAATGAAAATGATGCTGCTTCCTGTTTTGCAGAATTGATAGAGATGTCGTATAAAAAGTACAACGAAAAGGTAGTAATTTTGATTGACGAATACGACAAACCAATCTTAGATGTCATAGAAAATATTGAGCAGGCAAAGATAAACAGGGAGTTTATAAAGGGGCTGTATTCAATCATCAAAGATAATGACGCCTATATCCGTTTTGCATTTCTAACAGGTGTTAGTAAATTTTCAAGAGCATCTATATTCAGCGGTCTTAACATGCTGACAGATATCTCCCTTAATCCAAAATACGGCAATATCTGCGGATATACACAAAATGATATAGAGACAACATTTATGCCATATCTTGAAGGCGTGGATATGGAAAAATTAAAAGTATGGTACAACGGTTATAATTTTCTTCAGGACAATGTGTATAACCCTTTTGACATATTGCAGTTTATAGCAAGTGGACATATTTTTGACAATTACTGGTTTGAGACCGGCACACCGTCATTTTTGATAAAGCTGCTCAAACAAAGAAATTATTTTCTGCCTAAACTATCTAATTTGAAAGTAGACAGAAAACTGTTATCCACTTTTGATATAGAGCATATTGACATTGAAGTGTTGCTGTATCAGTCAGGCTATCTTACGATAGATAAAATGATAACAAATGAGATACTGGACACAATAGAATATACGTTAAAAATACCAAACAAAGAGGTGCAGATTTCCTTTAACGATTATGTAATC
>NZ_JBSQOT010000058.1:0-7941 GCF_055117995.1 Deferrivibrio sp.
TCAGATAAACAGGGTGAGCATGCTGCAAGGATGACTTATGGACGAGAAGGGATTTTTCAGGGGAGTTTTTCATATGTGCTGACAGACAAGTCAGGTCAAATCTGTAATGTCCATTCTGTTTCAGCTGGCTTAGATTATGCAGGCGTGGGGCCTGAACATTCTTATCTAAAAGATTTGAAAAAAGCTGAATACTTTTTTGCAAGGGATAATGAAGCATTAATGGGTTGTCTTGAATTATCAAGAATGGAAGGAATACTGCCTGCTCTTGAATCAAGCCATGCTATAGGCTATTTTATCAAAAATCACCAACAATTTGAAAATAAGACTGTGCTTATAAATCTTTCAGGCAGAGGGGATAAGGATCTTGAAATAATATTGGAAAATTTAGGGGGGACAATATGAAGGGGTTTTATATCCTGGGCGGCTATCCGGATTTACAAACATTTGAAGAATGTTTTTCTTATGTGACAAATAGAGCTGATTTTGTTGAGGTGGGAATAGCTTATAATGATCCGGTTGCTGATGGGCCGATAATTGCAAAAGCTGCTGACGTTGTGGTGAAAAATAGAACAAACATGGAAGATATACTTGACATTGTTGAAAAGCATAAAAAATCCAAACTTTATATTATGACTTATTCAAATATATTTTATCAATATGGCCTTAAAGAATTTTCTTCTAAATACAATAGTCTTATAGACGGCGTTATTGTTGCCGATTTACCAAACAGACACCACGAATTTTTTTACGACAAAGGCTTTGAAATACCAATAATACCATTTGTTACTCCTGAAAGCAGACAGGAAGATATTGAAAAATTAAAGGATAATAAAGCTGACTTTATTTACTTTGTTGGTGTGAGAGGTGTTACGGGAAGCAGTGTAAATTTTTTGAGTGATGAACTTATAGACAAGGTGAATGTTGTTAAGAAAATCACCGGGAAAAAGGTAGTTTTTGGGTTTGGAATTAAAACAAAAGAGGACGTGAAAAAGGTACTGACATATTCTGACGGTTTTGTTATAGGAACACAGGCGGTAAAAAGGCAGGATGATATAAACGAATTTCAAAGGTATATAGATTCGATAGTTGGGCAATGAATGCAACTTTAGTAAAGTTTCTGAAAAAGACTGATTTTTGCAAAATATTTAAAGAATATATCAACAGTAAAGTTCCATTTATATTTATGGTAGACTACAACATTGAAAACTTTGCAATTGAAAAAAATTGAAGAAGCTGAAAGTAAACACAAAAAACCTGATATTTTAGAAAATAATATGGTATAACTTAACTAATCGATTATAATGTAATCATATTGGTAATTTAGGTTATAAGGAGTTTTTGTGAAAAAATTTCAGATATTAAAGCATGTTGATGATGTGATTAAATTTTGTGAGATGCAGTTTCCGAGAAAATGCAATTGCTGCGGGAAGGAGTTTACTGACTTTAAAGATTTTTTACTTAATACAGAGATACCTTCTCATGCTCAAAATAGTAATTTGCAGATTGTTGACTTTAATGATATTCAGGATGTCATTGCCTACAGGAATTGTAAGTGTGGAACTACGATTACTCTTCCTTGCTCAGTAGGGCTTGGAAGCAAGACAATGCTTCTTAATATTATTGGTTGGGACTCAGAAGATAACGATATTTCAAAGCTGGAAGTAGTAATTAAACTTAGAGATGCAGTTATAAAAAAAGTACTGGGTGATAACTATGAAACTACTAAGAGTTAATTTAATGGCGGTCTTGATGTTTTTTGTGGTTTTAACATCTGGATTTGCTGACACCAATACTCTGTTGTCAGCGGTGGGCGGACCTGCATCTGATGTATATATGAAATATGCGGCGATAGGCTCAATAGGGGATGGGTTTGAAAAAGGGGTTTATGACAGTAATTTTGTCAAAACTGTGGTGGGTGATATTTTAACTTTAAACAACAGTGCCACAGAGCACTTCAATAATATGCTTAACTCCGGCGACTTTGTGGGTGAAGATGTGGTATTTGGTAACAGGATGATTGAAACTTATAAGTATTTGAGCAAAGAGGCTGAAGCTTTTGCAAATTATTTAATGACAATGGATAAAAAATATGCTGATGAGTTTCAGGTGTATAGGAAACTTGCCTGGGGCACTATAAAGCTTCTTTTAGGCTTAAAATAAAAGTTTAACTTTTCAGTCTTATTTTTTGGGGCAGACTTAATTTTTGTTGCAAATTGTAATAAGTTGTGTTATTAGTGCCACCCTAAAACGCACGCCTTATATTTGCGAAATCAGGCCAGTGCCTTTGACAGGTGCCTGATTTTAAAGGCGGAGGTAAAACAAATAGGAGGAAATATGTCTCACATTTCTATGAAAAGCCTGTTAGAGGCAGGCGTTCACTTTGGCCATCAGACAAAAAGATGGAACCCAAAAATGACCAAATATGTATTTGGTAAACGTAATGGCATTTATATTATCGATCTTCAAAAAACCGTTCAGTGCTTCAATCAGGCTTACGAATTTGTAAGGGATATGGCAAAAGAAGGGAGGAGCTTTCTTTTCGTAGGAACAAAAAAACAGGCTCAGGATGCCATTAAAGATGCTGCAGAAAGATGCCGCAGCTACTATGTGAATAACCGCTGGCTTGGTGGTACTTTGACAAACTTTGAAACTATCAAAGGCAGAGTTCAGAGGATGAAAGAGCTGGAAGAGATGTTTAATTCCGGCTTTGTAAACAGATTCAAGAAGAAGGAAATTTCAAATCTCAGAAAAGAGTATGAAAAACTCAATAAAAACCTTGCTGGTATCAGGGATATGGAAGAGATTCCGGATATTATGTTCATAATTGACATCAAAAGAGAGATGAATGCGGTAAACGAGGCTAAAAAACTTAATATTCCTATAGTGGCAATTGTTGACACAAACTCAGACCCTGAATTGGTAGATTTTCCAATCCCAGGCAACGATGATGCTATCAGGGCGTGTCAGTTAATTGCCGATAGAATAGCTGATGCAATAAATGAAGGAAGACAGCTGAAAGATGACGGTCTTGTGGAAGAGATAAGAAGTGCATCTGTTGAGGAAGAGGATATCGAAGATATCCCTGTTGATGAGATAGTTTCAGCTGATATTGAAAATGAAGACGAAGACGAGGAGGAATAGATATGGCTGAAATTACTGCTTCAATGGTGAAGGAGCTAAGAGAAAAAACTGGTGCCGGTATGATGGACTGCAAAAAGGCACTGAATGAAACAAATGGTGACATGGAAAAGGCTATAGAGTTTCTCAGGAAGAAGGGGCTTGCTGATGCTGCAAAGAAATCAGGAAGAATTGCAGCTGAAGGTCTTGTAACTTCTTATATCCATGGTGGTGGAAAAATAGGTGTATTATTGGAAGTAAACTGCGAGACTGACTTTGTTGCGAGAAACGAGGATTTTCAGGAGCTTTGCAAAGATATTGCTATGCACATTTGTGCGGCTAACCCAAAGTTTGTATCTCCTGAAGAGGTAGATCCAGAGCTTGTTGCAAAAGAGAGAGAAATTTATGTTGCAAAAGCAAAAGAATCAGGCAAGCCAGATAATATAATTGAAAAGATAGTGGATGGCCAGATTTCAAAATTTGTAAATAGCGTTAGCCTTCTTACCCAGCCATTTGTAAAAAATCCTGATATAACTGTTGAAAAACATATCGCAGAGAAAATTGCAAAGATTGGTGAAAATATAAAGGTAAGAAGATTTGTAAGATATGAGCTTGGTGAGGGTCTTGAAAAAAAGCAGGAAAACTTTGTGGAAGAGGTAATGAAGCAGATCAAGAAGTAGCCTGTCCACTTGAAACATCTTTGAGAGTACTTAGTATATTAAATAAAAAAGCCCGCTGACGAAGCGGGCTTTTATTTTATGGCAAAAGATTCTACAGCTTTTTCAAGCTCAGGCGGGTATGAGTTATTGCCCGGATTTTTCGATAGAGTAGTTATTGTAAATAGCAGTTTATCTTTAACAATAAATCTTATCAGGCCATAATTTTTGTTCTCATCGGTCTTGAAGCTGAATCTTAATACTTTGTCTTCTGAAGAGTTTGTTTTTTCTGAATAGTTAAAATCATTATAATTTTTTTTCAGTTTTTCCACCAGACCTGGCATCATCTTGCTTAAAGGTTCTTTTGCTTCAGTAACAGTGATTGCAATAGTGCTTGAACTTCTGTTGTCGGAAGATTTTTTCTCGGCATAAAGGGATGCAAGTGCGTCATTTGATGTAATATACTTGTAACCTGCCGGAACAATAACACTGTATCCATGTGATGATGTTATCAAAAGGTCATTTTCGGCTATTATCGCCTGAGCTTCAAATGATACTTTTTCAGGCGCGTTGGTCTGGCTTTTGTAAAAGTCATAAATCTGGTTTGCAGCAAGACCGGAGAAAAGAACAAAACCGTACATTATCCATTTATTTTTATAAAACTTAACAAGTTTTTTGTTAAAATAAAGACTTAAAAACGTACCGGCAAAAAAAAGATAAACAAGTGTCAATGGATTCATTTTTCCCCCTTACCTCATTGATAAATATGTAATTATCATTATTGTTAAATATATTCAAGCATTGATTGTCTATTGAGATATCAACGACTTCTCTTTTTTTAAAAAATCTTTTACGATATCAACAGTATTTTTACCTTTTGTCGCTATCCAATAGTTTTTATCTTCTATTAGAAAGTAATAATTATCCATTCCCATTCCAAAAACATACACTACTGCAATATTATTAATTTTCATACTTTTCATATTTTTGAAAGCATTGCTTTTAGGCATTTTTTTATTCATAGTTTCAAAAAGCGCAAAAGCATCACTGCTGTTTTCAGATTGTGATGCCCATATAATTGCATAATGAGTTTTGCTGGCGTATTCTGCCACATAAGCATTTTTCAATGGAAATTTTTTTCCGTGCAGCTTATAAATTTGTTCAAATGCTTCTTTTTCACCTACAAACTTGAGAATTTTTAAGTCGCCAATTTGGGGTATTGGTGCAAATGCAAAAGTGCTCTGGGAAAGAAACAGGAATATTGCCAAAACAAAAAGCCTCATTTTATTCTCCTAATATCACCAGTTTTCTGGCAAGTCATAAGATATTACCGAAAAATAATTTTTTAAAAAAGGGGAAACAGGGGCCTTATCAAACCATTTTTCATAAATTTCAAAGTATTTGCCGGTTTTTACCATCCATACAATAAAATTATTTACAAAATCTCTGAAGTCAGAGTTGTTTTCTTTCATCATAAAGGCATATGGCTCGTAGCCTATGGGGGTGTTGAGAATAATAAAGTTTTCGCTATTAAGAATTTTTTTTACTCCGTACAGGATTGTTCTGTCTGAGCAGAAAGCATCTATTTCTTTGTTTTTGAGATTTTCTACAGAATCAAAGTGCTCATTTAAATATACGATTTTTGAAGGTGAAATATTATTTTCCTTTAAAAATTTTAATAGGGATTCCTCGTTGGTAGTATTTTTTGTTACTCCAATAATTTTGTTATTAAGGTCAGTTATATTGTTAATCTTTTGAGAATAGGCCAAAATACTTGTTTCAGAGAAGAAATATATTATACTAAAGTCAACCAACTCTTCCCGCTTAAAACTGTAACTTGTTGAGCCTATTTCGATATCTATCTTATCATTCAAAACGTATTCAAATCTGTTTTGAGTGGTAATTTTTACAGGTATCATTTCTATTTTTTTATTTAGATGTTGACTTAATTTTTCATTGAATAAAGAAGCAATGTCATATGCAAATCCTCTGAAACGACCCTTTTCATCTGTAAAAGAGAATGGGTAAAGATTATCACGAAACCCTACTCTTATTTTTCCAGTATTTTCAATTCTTTCCAGGGTTGAAATATTCCCGGCAAAGGCACAAGCTGTAAATAAAATAAATAATGACAGAATTCTTAAAAATTTCATAGCCAACTATAATATAGACTTTTTGCTAAATCAATAGTACTTACAGAATATGTTGAAGCTTTTTGCAAAAAGAGGCAGGATTAAATTATATGTTTTTGTTTTTTACTTTTTGACAGGTCTTTTACCGTTAATTCTACTGAGTTATTATTATCTTGAAAATTATGCAGAAAGTCTTAAATCTGAGCTAAACAATAATGTTGAAATTTCTATCAATGAGATTTCATCCTCGATTGAGGAAAGACTTATAAGTATTAAAAAAACAGTATTTGCCATGTCACAGCTTACCACGTTAAAGGCAGGTATGACTGAATATCTTACTCCACTTAAAAGAGAATCAATAGAAAAAAGGCTTAATGAGTTATCGGATTATTTTGGCTTTGATTATTATGAAGTTTTAAGAAATGATAACAGTATTTTGTTCTCAAGTTTGCAAAACTACTCCAATGATTTTCTTGTTTTTGAAGAAATTATAAATGATTATTCCGGAAAGATTTTAGGCAGGTTTAGAGCTTTTGTGTCTTTTGAAAAAGTATTTGGAAATTTTTTGAAATATAATACAGAAAAATATGATTATAGTAAAAAAATTTATTACAGGGGTAAATTAATATTTGATGATAAAAAAGATATTAAAAATCCCATAGAGTTTATTGGCAAAAAAGAATCAAGTGAGTTTAAACTTATTTTTCAGGTTAGCAGAGATAGTATTAGAAAAAGGTTGCTGATGAATATCCAGAATACAGCTGTATTGATATTTCTTATAGTGCTTCTGGCAATAGTTATAAGCGTTTATTTTTTGGAATGGATAACAAGACCTTTTGGAAGCTTGATAGCAGGTTTTGCCGAAGTTTCTGATGGAAATTTTCAGTACAGGATAAAAAAACATCACAGCAAAGATATAGATTTTGTTTACGAACAATTTAATAAAATGGCAGAAAACCTTTCTGAAACCCAGGACAAACTTATTCAGGCAGAAAAGCTTTCATCTCTCGGTTTAATGAGTGCTGGTATTGCACACGAGATAAAAAATCCGCTGGCAAGCATAAAAATGGCATTGGAACAGTTGAAGAAGGTCGATGAATCGAAAGTTAAGTATTTGGCAGATATTATCGAAGAAGAGATTGAAAGGGTAAACAGGTTTGTAGCCGAATTACTAAACTTTGCAAAACCATCAGGACCAGCCATGGAAAAGATTAATATAAAAAATGAGGTAAAAGAGTGTATCAAATTGCTCTCGTTTCAATTTAGAAAGGCTAATGTCAGCATTAACGAAGACCTGGCTGACTACATTTGTTTTGCAGATAAAAATCATTTTCATCAGATAGTTATAAATGTTTTGATAAATGCTTTGCAGGCGTGCAATAATGACAATGCGATGATAACAGTCAAATCTGAAATATTATCAGAGTGTTACGTTTTAATGATTTCGGATAACGGAAAGGGGATTCCAAAAGAGGTGCAGGACAAGATTTTTGACCCATTTTTTACTACCAAAAAGGGGGGTACAGGCCTTGGTTTATCCGTAGTGTACAGCCTTTGCAAAAAAAACAATATTGACCTTGAAATAAAAAGCAAGGATAATGAAGGGACCACAGTAATTTTAAAGTTTAAGAGATGATTATGAACAAGATTGCTATTATTGATGATGAAAAAAACTTTGCGAGATTACTTGCTTTAAATCTTGAAAGTGAAGGATTTTTAACAAATGTGTTTTTCTCAGGAGAAGAGTTTCTTAAATTTTTAGAAAATGATGAGCCTGATGTGGTATTGCTTGATTTAAATCTCCCTGATAATCATGGGCTGAATATTTTTAATTATATTCTAAAGACAAGTCCACTAACTCAGGTGATAGTTATTACCGCTCATGGTGATATGGAAACTGCAGTGGAAGCAGTGAATATGGGATGTTTTGATTACATAAACAAGCCTTTCGGAACGGATGAAATTATTGTAATAATCAAAAGAGCACTTGAAAAGAAAAGACTGCTTCACGAAATAAATTTCAGGCGAAGAAGCGA
>NZ_JBSQOT010000059.1:0-7765 GCF_055117995.1 Deferrivibrio sp.
GGTATTGCTGAAGGTGCATTTGATAAAGCATTAGCTTATGCTCAGGAAAGAAAACAGTTTGGAAAACCGCTTTCAGCTTTTCAGGCAATCCAATTTAAAATAGCTGACATGGCTACAAAGATTGAAGCAAGCAAGCTTATTACTTACAAAGCAGCTTGGCTTAAAGATATGAAAAAAACTAACGCAATAGAATCTGCGATGGCAAAAATGTACGCATCAGAAACAGCTACATTTGTAACTAAAGAAGCAATTCAAATTCATGGTGGATACGGATATATCTGTGAATATGAAGTAGAAAGAATGTTTAGAGATGCCAAAATTACTGAGATTTATGAAGGAACAAACGAAGTTCAAAGAATAGTTATTTCAAAAATGCTATTTAAATAGGAGTAATAGATGGAAGCTACTAGACAGATTTATTGGAATGTTGGACATGGTGTATTAATTCCTATGTACCTTTTGGCCATACTGGCTATTGGGTCTATAGTCTATAACTTTATAAAAAGATCAGCCGTATACAAACAAGGCAAATCACTTGACAGATATTCAGATTGGCCAGATAGGTTAAATATTGCCCTGAAAAATGTGCTTGGGCAGGTAAAAGTTTTAAATTCTCCTGCCGGGATTTTCCATGCATTTTTCTTTTGGGGTTTTTTAATCCTTGTAATAGGCACTACTCTGGTTTTTATCCAAGCTGACTTTTTACACCCTTTATTTGGAATAATTTTCCTAAAAGGTACATTTTATAAGATATTCTCTTTAGCTTTGGATATTGCCGGTTTTGTGGCAATTGTTATGCTTTTAGGTTTTTTAATAAGAAGATTTATCTTTAAACCTAAAGGGCTTGAAACTACAAAAGATGATTACATTATGCACGGCTTACTACTTGCAATACTGATAACCGGTTTTGTAATAGAAGGGTTTAGAATGGCAGCAACCGAGCTAAACCAAAATCCAGAGTTAGCTAAGTGGTCACCGATTGGTCTACTGTTTGCCAAAGCATATGTAAATATGCCTGAAAGCACCCTTCTTGCAATGCATAAATCATTCTGGTGGATACATTTACTCCTTGTAATGGGATTTTTCGTTTCTATCCCTTTTATTAAATTTAGGCATATACTTACTACTTCGGCAAACTACTTCTTCACAGATTTGAGAAGAAAAGGCTCTATAGACACAATTGATATGGAAAATGAAGAAGCTGAAAGCTTTGGTGTAAGCAAGGTAGCTGAGCTTACCTGGAAAGATATATTTGATAGTGATGCATGTACCAAGTGTAAAAGATGTCAGGACAGATGTCCTGCATATAACACCGATAAGCCTCTCTCCCCAATGAAGCTTATCGCAGATATCGGTGATGTAGCGTTTAATTCACCGGATGCGAATTTAATTGAAAAAGTATCTAAAGATGTCTTATGGTCATGTACAACCTGCCGTGCCTGTCAGGAAATATGCCCTGCAAATATCGAACATGTAAACAAAATTATAGATATGAGACGTAACCTTGTCCTTATGGAAGGGGAGTTCCCCGGTGAAGAGGTTATGCTTGCAATGGATAATATGGAAGTCAACGGCAACCCTATGGGCATGGGCTTCGCATCAAGAGGCGATTTTGCTAAAGATTTAAATGTAAAACTCCTTGCTGAAGACAGTAACGTTGACATTATGTATTTTGTTGGTTGTTATGCATCATTTGATAAGAGAAATCAAAAAATTGCCAAAAATTTTATAGAGCTTTGTAACCTTGCAGGTATAAAAGTAGGTATCCTTGGCAAAGAGGAAAAATGCTGCGGTGAGCCTGCAAGAAAGCTTGGAAATGAATACCTATATCAAACTTTAGCATCTGAAAACATTGAAAAAATTAAAAAATATAATGTTAAAAAGATTGTTACCACATGCCCTCACTGCCTTAATACTTTAGGTAGAGATTATAAAGATTTGGGGCTTGAAATTGAAGTGGAGCACTACACAACATATCTTCACAAACTGCTTAACACAGGAAAACTTAAGATTTCAAACAAAGAAGCCCTAGAATGCACTTATCACGACTCCTGTTATATCGGAAGATATATGGATATCTATGATGAACCAAGAGAAATCTTAAGTGCACTTGGAGCTGAAATTAAAGAGATGAAGAGAAGTAAAGCTGAAAGTTTCTGTTGTGGAGCTGGTGGCGGTAGAATTATCGCCGAAGAAAATATCGGTGAAAAAATCAGTGTCAAAAGGGTAAAAATGGCTGAGGAAACAGGGGTAGAAACTCTTATTTCTAACTGTCCATTCTGTATGACAATGTTTGAAGACGGCCTTAAAATGGCTGAACTTGACGGTAAAATGAAAGTTAAAGATTTATCAGAAGTTTTAATAGAAAGAGTTGAAAAATAAACGGAGGTAGTCATGAAAGTACTGGTTTGTATTAAGCAGGTTCCTGATATGGAATCAAAATTTAAGGTAGCATCAAACAATGTATGGTATGAAGACACTGACCTTGCATATCGTATGAATGAATATGACGAATATGCAGTTGAGCAAGCTGTAAGATTAAAAGAGCAAGTTGGTGATTGTGATGTTACAGTATTATCTATCGGACCTGAAAGGGTAAAAGAAGCTATCAAAAAGGCACTTGCAATGGGGTGTGATAGAGGTGTTCATATTAATGACAACGACTATTATTCAAAAGACCCTTATCAAAAAGCCCAAATGATTGCTGAATTTGCTAAAGATAAAAGTTTTGACATTATTTTTACAGGCCTTCAATCTCAAGATACCGGCAGTGCTCAGGTAGGGGTACTTTTAGGAGAACTTTTAGAACTTCCTGTAGTAACAACAATAGTTTCTTTTGAATACAATAACGGTGAAGTAACAGTTAAAAGAGAGCTTGAGGGTGGTAAAAAGAGTATAATAAAAGTTAAAGTGCCTGCAGTATTTACTTGTCAATTAGGACTTAATGAACCAAGATACCCTACCCTGCCAAATATTATGAAAGCTAAGAAAAAAGAGATTTTAACTTTTGAAGCAAGTGAGCTTCTTAAAGTTGAAAATCTTGTTACAACAGCTAAAATGGCATTCCCTGAAAAGAAAGGTGGCGCTCAAATTCTTGAAGGTGATGTTGCTGAATTAGTTGATAAAGTTGTTAAAATTTTAAAAGAAAAGTCATTGGTGTAGGGGGTTGATATGAAAGTATTATTAGTTGCAGAATATAGAGAAAAAGCTCTTTTGGAAACAATATATGAATTAAATGGATTTGCAAATAGCCTGAATGCTGAAAAAGTTTTCTTTGCAGTGGGCTATGAAAGTAACCTTCCTAAAGTAGCAGGCAAACTTTACCTTGCAGATGCTGAAAAATATGGAGAGTATAACCCTGGTGTACACAAGGAGCTTATAAAGCAAGTTGTTGAAAAAGAAAATCCTGATTATATTGTATTTTCTCACTCTTCATACGGCTGGGATTTAGCTCCAAGAGTAGCAGCTGCATTAAAAGTAGGTCAGCTAACTGAAGTAGTAGCTATCGAAGATAATACATTTGTAGTACCAAGCTGTAATGCAAAGCTTAGAAGATTTGTAAGACATACTCCTGGTAAAGCCGTGCTTACAATTCAGGCAGGAGCATTTGCACCTGTGGTAGATTCTGCAAGCCCTGAAGTAGAAAAAATTGAAGCCTCTGCTCAGGCAAAATTAGAGTTTGTAGGATATGAAGAAGCTGAAGCTAAATCAGTAGACTTAACTAAAGCTGAAATTATTGTAACTGCCGGTAGAGGGATAGGTAAACCAGACAATGTACCTGTTATCGAAGAGTTGGCTAAGGCTCTTGGTGGGGAGCTCGGTGCAAGCCGTCCGGTAGTTGACGCAGGTTGGGTAGACCATTCAAGACAGGTAGGTACAACAGGACAGACTGTTTCTCCAAAGCTTTATGTAGCTTGCGGTGTATCAGGAGCGATTCAGCACTTGGCAGGTATGAAAAAGTCTGACTATATAATAGCGATTAACACAGATAAAGATGCACCAATTGCTGAAGTGGCTGATGTGCTTGTAGTTGCTGACGTTATGCAATTTGTACCGGCCTTGACTTCAAAATTAAAATAAGGAAAACAAGATGCTTGAAAATATATTAAAGGAAGCTACAGAAAAGTATACTCCAATGGACAAGGAGTATACTTTTTACTTCGTGTTTGATGACGACAAAAAATATACTATTTTCGCCAAAAACGATGGTTTAACTGTCGAAGAAGGTAAAAAAGTTGAAGATGCCAATTGCGTATGCAAGATGACATCTGAGCTTTTTGAAAAAGTGTGGTATGAAAATTATAAGCCGGGGATGAAAGAAATTTTCTCCGGCACATTAAAGACAAACAACCCGGAAGCTTTACAAAAATTCTTAAAAGCTTGTGGCAAATAGGAGAAATTATGTTTAAAACAGTTTTAACAGAAAGACTAAATATACAATACCCCATCATACAGGGCGGTATGATGTGGATTTCAAGAGCTGAGCTTGTGTCAAGCGTATCTAATGCCGGCGGGCTTGGAATTATCACCGCTCTTTCTTTTGATACCCCTGAAAAATTGGCTGGAGAAATCGATAAAACAAAAAGTTTAACAGATAAGCCTTTTGGAGTAAATTTGACATTTTTGCCAACATTAAGGCCCATTAACTATGATGTATATATCGATGTAATTATTGAGAAAGGGATAAAAATTATTGAAACTGCCGGAAGAAATCCGGAAAATTACATGCAAAAATTTAAAGACAACGGTATTACAGTTATTCACAAATGTACATCGGTAAGACATGCACTTAAGGCAGAAAAAATCGGATGTGACTTTGTAAGTATTGACGGATTTGAATGTGCCGGACACCCCGGTGAAGACGATGTAACAAGCCTAATTCTTATCCCAAGAGCAAAAGATGAGCTTAAAATACCAATAATCGCTTCAGGCGGTTTTGCTGACGGTAGAGGGCTTGTAGCAGCACTTGCACTTGGTGCTGAAGGGATTAATTTAGGCACAAGATTCGTGGGCACTGTTGAAGCTCCTGTCCATGAAAATATTAAGAAAAGACTTCTTGAAGCAAAAGAAACTGACACTATGCTTGTAGAAAGAAGCCTTAAAAATACTGTAAGAGTATTAAGAAATGCTCACGCGGAAAAAATATTGGAAATGGAAAATAATGGAGCTACTTTACAAGAATTAGCACCACTTCTCAGTGGTTTAAGGGGGCTAAAAGCTATTCAAACAGGTGAGACAGAAGATTCACTCTTTGCCTGTGGACAAGCGGTGGGCCTTGTGTATGACATCCCTACAGTTGGCGAGCTTGTTTCAAGAATCGTCAAAGAAGCAAAAGAGATAGTTGAAAACAGATTAAAAAATATTGTTTCATAATATAAGACGTTTTACGGGGGGGCTTATGCTCCCCTTCTTTTATTACCTATAAAATACCCTATCTTATATGTAACAGGAATTTTGTTATCCATAGAAAACATCTTTGTATAGTAATCAATAAAAGAAAAAAGCCTTTTTTTCCCTATATTTTTATCCGCTCTGACCGTTGCACCTGTTGATTTATGCTGCTTTAAAAACTCCAAAACATTATCATACCACAATATATATTCTCTTTCATAATAATAAGTTACGTCAAAATTACATTCATAACAATTTGTTAAGTAATAATCTATCGTTTTCATATCCAAAACTTTTCCAAAGCCGGTAAGTTTATTAACTTCACCCATTTCACTGAAAGTGCCCTTCAAAAACACATTAAAACCTAATTGACAACGTGTTGTCCCTACTCTATCCACTTCCTCTAAAAGTCTTTTTATATCTTCAATCCACTGAAAAGTTGATGAAGAAACTACCGTATCAAAAATATTATTTTTAAAAGGCAGGTGTAATATGTCCCCTTGCACCTTATTAACTTCTTGATTTAGCTTTATAAAATTATAAGCCAAGTCAACACAGGTTAAAATATTACAATTAAAGTTCTGCTTTAAAAGAGTTGTGAAAATACCGCTGCCCGCCCCAAGCTCCAATATATTTACACAATTATTTTTGAAACTAACATCTAAAATATTCAAAAGCTCTTTAGCAACCACATGTTGTATTTTAGCATATTTTTCGTAATCCAAAGCCCTTTTGTCAAAACTACAAGCCTGCATACTTAATAATAACCTTTTCGTCAATAAAATGAGGCTGGCAAAGCTCTATAAATCTTGCATTTTCAAACAGATTTAAGACAGTATCTATCTCTTTTCTTTTGACTATTTTATCCTCGTTACCATACAGAATATTTATTTTAACTGAATTACACCCTTTATCCACTTTTGAGTGTTTCAAAAACTCAAGCCCTGTTTCTAATTTAAAAATATCTTCAAGGTTTAATTTTATTTTACCCCTAAATCCGCATTTTAAGTAAAAACTTTCCATTGTGCCTAAAAAGTCAGTATTTAGGCTTTTTATCATTATATCTAATGCCTTTTTACTAAAAGAATTGGTAAAATCACTAAAGGGTGCAACTAAAATTACTTTTTTCCACCTATCAATATATCTCCAGACTGCCTTAGATAAAATATGTGCTCCTGTTGACCATCCGACAATAATATCACCGCCTGCAGAAATTGTGTCTTCGATATATTTATCACTGTGTATAAATGGGATGCAGAAATTTGTCACTTTAGGAATATGCTCAAACATTGCCGGGTAACCGCCCCACCCTGAAATAAAGACATTCTTCATAAAGTATTTACCAAAGAGTCCGCTATTTTATAAATATCAGATAAATCAAAATCAGCTCTTAAACTCACCCTAAGCCTTGGAGTTGTAACAGTCGGCCTTCTGGCAACAGCCACATAGATACCTAACTTAAGGAGTTTATTCTGAGCCTGTAATGCCTTGTTATTATCACTTACAACTATCGGAAAAATCTGACTCATAGAGTTTAAAAAATCTATCTTTTTTTCTTGAAGTAATTTTCTGAATATTTCACAATATGTTATAAGTTTACCGCCATATTGTTCGAAATTTTCTTTCAGCAACTCAATAGCTTTTAGATTGCCTCCAACTATTGCCGGGGGGAGTGAAGTAGTATAAATAAATCCCCGCCCCTTATTTATCAGATATTCAACCAGCTCACTCTTTGCACAAATATATGCACCAAATCCACCTAAAGCCTTGCTGAATGTTCCCATATTGATATCTATATCTTTTTCAACCTCATATTCATGCGCTAATCCCCTACCTTTGCCAAACACACCAGTTCCGTGAGCTTCATCAATTACTAATAAAAATCTATAACTTGCCTTTAAATTTACAATTTCTCTTAACCTTACTCTATCACCATCCATACTAAAAATTGTATCAGTAATCACAATTTTTTCTGGAAATGCTGAGTATTTTTTTAACAGCTCTTCGAGATGAGATACATCGTTATGGCGATAACGCACCATTTTTGCCCCACTTAAGCGTATCCCGTCATAAATGCTTGCGTGGTTTAGTTTATCCGTAAAAATAATCGTATCGGGAGTTGCTAATGTGCTTACAATCAATAAATTTGCAATATAACCGCTATTAACAATAAGACACGATTCATAACCTTTAAAATCAGCTAACTCTTTTTCAAGTCTATTATAAATATTATAGTTTCCTGACACTACTCTTGAGCCGCCGGAAGAATTTCCATAATCTTTTATGGCATCTAATGCTGCTAACTTTATCTCTTCGTTTTGAGAAAATCCTAGATAATCGTTACTGGCACAGTTAAGAGCACAAATATTATTTA
>NZ_JBSQOT010000060.1:0-7533 GCF_055117995.1 Deferrivibrio sp.
TCAAAATAATGAAGTATTAGAAGAAGTAGCAGCTGCTTTAGACAAAGATTGTGATAATAGGAAACAAGTTTTAATTGATGTAAAAGGAATTTTTGATCGTAAAGAAGCAGAAAATATGAACTACTTATATTGGAGGCTGTAAGATGAGAAGTGACTACAAAGAGCTAGATAAAAATAAAGTATACTTTATTACAGGAGCTGCAGGATTTATAGGATTTCACCTATCCAAGAGATTACTTGATGAAGGCTGTACTGTTATAGGATTAGATAACTTAAACGATTATTATGATGTTAATCTTAAAAAAGCAAGATTGGAGATTATTAAAGAATATGATAAGTTTAAATTCATATATGCAGATTTACAAGATAAAGAAGCTTTAGAAAAAGTGTTTAAAGAAAACAAGATAGACATAGTAGTAAATTTAGCTGCTCAAGCAGGAGTAAGATATAGTCTTATAAATCCTGATGTATATATTCAATCTAATATAGTAGGTTTTATGAATATACTTGAAATGTGTAGACACTATAAAGTAGAACATTTAGTTTATGCATCTTCAAGTTCTGTCTATGGTATGAACGTTACTATGCCATTTTCTATACATCATAATGTAGATCATCCAATAAGTCTTTATGCAGCTACTAAAAAATCTAATGAACTTATGGCTCATACATATAGCCATTTATTTGGATTACCTACTACAGGACTAAGATTTTTTACAGTGTATGGGCCATGGGGTAGACCAGATATGGCATTATTTTTATTTACAGATGCAATAATGAATGATAAACCTATTAAAGTATTTAACCATGGTAAAATGAAAAGAGACTTTACATATATAAATGATATAGTTGAGGGAGTAATAAGATTACTTAATAATCCTCCAAAAGCAAATAAAGATTGGAACAAAGAAAAAGCAGATCCAGGGACAAGCAGTGCACCTTATAAAGTATATAACATAGGGAATAACAAACCAGTAGAATTAATGGAATTTATAGAAGTTTTAGAAGAAAAAATAGGTAAAAAAGCAAAAAAAGAATTCTTACCAATGCAAGATGGAGATGTACCTATGACATATGCTGATGTGGATGACTTGATGAGAGATGTAGGGTTTAAACCAGATACAAGTATAAGAGAAGGAATAGGTAAGTTTGTAGAGTGGTATAAAAAATATTTTGGAGAGAAATGCATATGAGAAAAAGAGAGCTACTGGTTAAATATAAAAAATTAATAAGTTTTATAGTGAAGTTATCTAAAATACTGCCAAAAGGATTTTATAAAAGAATACTCAAATTAACAAGAAATTGGGATAGTTTAATGGCTATTTTCATCAGGTATATATGCCTTAAAAATATTTGTAAAAGTTGCGGAGAAAATGTTGCAATATTTTCTGGAGTGTATATTTTAAATGCAGAAAATCTAGAGATTGGAAACAATGTAAGCATTCATCCAATGTGTTATATTGATGCTGCTGGAGGTATTAAAATAGGAGATGATGTTTCAATAGCTCATTCTACAACAATAATGTCTACAGAGCATATATATTCAGATATTAATATTAATATTAAAGACCAAGGATGTAGAAGTATTCCAACAATTATTGAAGATAATGTTTGGATAGGTGCAGCTTCTAGAATATTGGCAGGAACAATAATTAGGAGGGGAAGTATAATCGCTGCGGGTGCAGTAGTTAAAAATGAAGTAAAAGAATTTTCTATAGTAGGAGGAGTTCCTGCAAAATTACTAAAGGAGAGGTAAAAAGAATGAAAGTAGTGTTTGCACATGACCATATATTTTATAAGTATAAAGATGAATATTATAGTAGGGGGGGACTGTCTGGCGAAGTATTACAAAGATACGTTAATATTTTCAAAGATGTGACTGTAATTTCTAGACAAAAAGAGATAGATATATTAACTAATAAATTGACGTTAGCTAGTATTAAGGGAGTGCGTTTTGTTGGAATACCTAATTTTAAATCAATTAAGACATTTTACAAAATAATTGAAACCAATAAAATAATTGAAAATGAAGTTAGACAATCAGACTGCTTAATAGCTAGATTACCGAGTTCAATTGGTTCTTTAACTATTAAATATGCAATAAGACACAATAAACCTTACCTTATTGAAGTAGTAGGATGTGCTTGGGGTGCGCTTTGGAATCATAGTCTAAAGGGAAAGTTTGTTGCGCCATATATGTATTTCAAAACAAAAAAACTTGTTAATGATGCAAACTATGTCGTTTATGTAACTAATGAATTCTTACAGAAGAGATATCCTACTAAGGGAAAAAGCATAAACTGCTCAAATGTAGCATTAAAAGAATTTGATGATAATGTTCTTAAGGCCAGGTTAAATAAAATTAATAACATGAAAGGTAACAGTAGAATAGTTATAGGTACTACTGCAGCGGTCGACGTTAGATATAAAGGACAACAGTTCGTTATAGAAGCTTTAGGTAAATTGAAAAAGCAAGGTATCACAAATTATGAATATCAACTTGTTGGTGGGGGAGATCAAACATATTTAAAATCGGTAGCTGAAAAATTTAATGTTACGGATCAAGTTAAGTTTTTGGGGTCAATACCTCAAAGCAAAGTATTTAATTGGCTTGATACTATAGATATATATGCACAACCAAGTAGACAGGAAGGGTTACCACGAGCGTTAATTGAAGCAATGAGCCGTGCGTTACCTTCATTTGGTGCAAATACTGCAGGTATACCTGAACTATTAGAACCAGAATATATTTTTTCTAATACACGAAGAAATATAGATGAAATTTGTAATATTTTACAATCATTTACTAAAGATACTATGAGTATACAGGCGAAACGAAACTATGCTGAAGCTAAGAAATATGATAAGGAAATAATAGAAGAGCGTAGGAAAAAGTTTTTTATGGATTTTAAGAATTCAATAGAAAATTAAATTTATAAAAACAAAGTAATAAAAGTAGTAAAAATTTTATTGTGAAGGATGAAAATATGGAAGATAAATTTAGTTTAAATAAAAATAAATGCCTATTTTTATGGCTAAATAATAAAGAGTTTCACGCTGTGGAAGCGGCCAAGCGTGGAATTGAAGTAGCACAAGTATATAAACAGCTTCCTACTGCAATGCGAGCCATTAGAAGGGTTCAAATAGAACTTAATATACCATGGACCTCTCCCTGGATAGCATCTTGGAAGAAAAAAATAACGCACTATGAAACAGTAATTATTCACGCATCTAAAATTACACCACCTGTGGTAAAATTCATTAGACGAAAAAATCCTGATGTTAGAATTATTGTGTGGTATTGGAATCCCGTTGACAAGTGTGTAGGCTTAGATCAATTTTCGGATGTCGATTGTGAAATATGGTCTTTTGATGAGGAAGATTGTGCTAGATATGGACTAAAGTATAATACGCAATATTATTTTAACAATGTATCATTAAAAACAACACAAGATAAATTTGATGTATTTTTTGTTGGTGGAGATAAAGGTAGGATTAAAGATTTAGTGGACATAAAGCAGAAATTTGATAATTTAGGGATTTCAAGTTATTTTCATATTACTCCTACTGGGAGAAAGCATGAAGTTTATAAAGAGATTTATAAAGAAAGAATCTCCTACACAAAAGTATTGGATTATATTTCGGAAAGTAAAGCTATTCTTGATTATCTATCAGAAAAACAAAGTGGATTAACCCTTAGACCTCTAGAAGCTCTTTTTTTCAGAAAAAAGCTAATAACTAATGACAAAACAATAGTAAACAGGGATTTTTATAGGAAAGAAAATATTTTCGTCTTAGGAAAAGATGATATCGAAAATCTACCTCAATTTCTTAATACACCTTATCAAAATGTAGAAGAAGAAATTGTTAATAAATATGATTTTGATAGCTGGTTAGAAAGATTTTTTAAAGAGAACATCTAATAATTTGAATTAGCAAAGAGGTAATAATCATGACTTTATATCTATATTTATTTATATTATTTATTAATTTATTATTTGCATTTAGAAAGAGACAATCTACGCTGCTTACAATAGGCACTCTAATTACAATACTCCTATTTATAAGTGGTGCTGGTCCTGAATATATAGGACAGAATGATTACATCAATTACAAAATTAGGTATGATAGTATCGGAAATGTCAGTTTATTTGAAAGCGCACAGGTAGGATATACATTCCTTATGAAGGTCGGTAACTTACTCAACTTAGACTTTTTTGCTTTTAGGATGTTAGTTACAGCGATTTGCCTACTATTGCTTTATAAAACAGTAATAAAAAGATATGCTTATAACTCAAATTATATATTATTGATGTACATGATGTATCCAATGATTATTGATAGTGAGCATTTTCGTAATTTTATTGCGATGACAATATTTTTAGTTGCTATAAGATTTTTAGAAAGAAATTTACTTAAGGATAAGATAAAATTTTTGGTACTAGTTTTGATTGCATTCAGTATTCATACTGCGTTTATATTTTACACCCCTTTAATATTTGTGAATGCTAATGATAAAAACAGGTTAGTAAAAGGTATTGCCACAGGAACTATTTTTCTGACTATAGTTGCATTTTTAAATAATAACCAAGTACCATTTTTGCAGTTGATACTTAAATTCTTTGATGATGAAAAAGTTATTAGATATTTAAGTAGTAGAACAAATTTTGGTTTTTTAATCCCAGTTATTTTGCACTTAATAAGCATAATCCTTGTTTATTGGTCTAGAAAAGTTATTATCAGAAAAAATTTTAAAACCAATATCATGGATGAATTAAATGATAGTATAAATTACAATCAGAAAAAAAGAGTTGCTGATATAGAATTTATAAATCTGGTTTTTTGGATCAATATAATTGGGATTGTCTTTTTCCCTTTATATATGATGTCAACGACTTTCTACAGACTGGCTAGAAACTTTTTGATATTAAATTTCATAGTCTATTCTATAGCTTCAAATAAGCTAAAAAGAGGAAGTGCGTATAAGTTAATTTTCAACTCTACGGTTATTGCTAGTGTTACTTTGTGGCTAGTAATGGACTTAATTATTACGACGCGTCCAGAAAGAGTCCTTATTCAATTTTTTACTAGGAATCTGTTTTTTAACTAGAACACAATACCATAAAGCTTAATAGTTCTAACAAATGTATCATTCAAGTATAAAATATTTTCTACGAGGTGAATGCAATGAAAGGTATAATTCTCGCAGGTGGCTCAGGTACTCGTCTATACCCACTAACTCTTGTTACAAGCAAACAAATTTTACCAGTGTATGATAAACCTATGATATACTATCCACTATCAACATTAATGCTTTCAGGCATAAGAGATATATTAATTATTTCAACTCCACAGGATTTACCAAGATTTAAGGAACTTTTAGGTGATGGAAGTCAATTTGGGATTAATTTAAGTTATGCAGAACAGCCATCACCAGATGGTCTAGCCCAAGCTTTCATAATAGGTGAAGACTTTATTGGTGATGATGATTGTGCAATGATATTAGGAGATAATATTTTCTATGGACATAACTTAACAAAGTTATTAAGAGAAGCGGCAGAAAATAAAGGTAGAGCTACTGTATTTGGATACTATGTAGATTACCCTGAAAGATTTGGTGTAGTAGAATTTGATGATGAGGGAAGAGTAATATCCATTGAAGAAAAACCTAAAAATCCAAAATCAAACTATGCTGTTACAGGACTATATTTCTATGATAAAGATGTAGCAAAATATGCAAAAACATTAAAACCAAGTGCAAGGGGAGAGCTTGAGATAACTGATTTAAACAGAATTTATTTAGAAATGGGCAAGCTTGATGTTAAGCTTTTAGGTCGTGGTTATGCATGGCTTGATACAGGTACTGTAGAATCGTTAATTGAAGCATCTGAGTTTGTTAGAATAATTCAAAAAAGACAAGGTATAATTATATCTGCTCCAGAGGAGATAGCATATATAAATGATTGGATTTCAAAGGAAGAGTTATTAATTTCAGCTAAAAAATATGGAAAATCTCTTTATGGAAAGCATTTGAAAAAGGTTGCAGAAGGTAATATTAGATATTAAGAGGTGGAATAAATGAATCTTATAAAAACAGAGTTAGATGGTGTATATATATTAGAACCTAAGGTTTTTGGAGATAACCGTGGTTGGTTTATGGAAAGCTATTCAAAAAAAGTTTTTAAAAAAATTGGATTAGATATAAACTTTGTTCAAGATAATCATTCCTATTCAGCCTTAAAGGGAACTCTTAGAGGCTTACATTTTCAGAACAATCCTATGGCACAGACAAAGCTTGTAAGATGCACAAGAGGAAAAATATTAGATGTTGCTGTTGATTTAAGAAAGGGTTCTTCAACATACAAAAAATGGATTGCTGTTGAATTATCTGATGAAAATAAAAGACAGCTATTAATACCAAAGGGATTTGCACATGGTTTTTTAACTTTAACAGACGATGTTGAAGTTCAATACGAAGTAGATGAATATTATTCTAAAGAACATGATAGAAGTGTAAGATTTGATGATCCAGAAATAGGTGTTAATTGGGGAATAGATAATCCTATACTTTCAGAAAAGGATAAAAATGCACCTTTATTAAAAGATAGTGATTGTAATTTTACATATTGATAAGGGGGATAAAATATTATGAATATACTTGTGACAGGTGGAGCAGGATTTATAGGAAGTAATTTTATTTACTATATGCTTGATAAATATAATGATTATAGAATAGTTTGCTTGGACAAGTTAACATATGCAGGAAATTTATCAACTTTAAAGAAAGCTCTTGAAAATCCAAACTTTAGATTTGTAAAGGGAGATATAGCAGATAGAGAATTTGTATTTAATCTTTTTGAAGAAGAAAATTTTGATATAGTTGTAAATTTTGCAGCAGAATCACATGTAGATAGATCAATAGAAGACCCAGGAATATTTTTAAAGACTAATGTAATGGGAACACAAGTTTTAATGGATGCATCAAGGAAGTTTGGTGTAAAAAGATTTCATCAAGTTTCAACAGATGAAGTATATGGAGATTTACCTCTTGATAGACCAGATTTGTTTTTTACTGAAGAAACACCTATACATCCATCATCACCTTATTCAGCATCAAAGGCGGCAGCAGATCTTCTAGTCCTTGCATATTTCAGAACATATAAATTACCTGTAACTATTTCAAGATGTTCTAATAATTATGGACCATATCATTTTCCAGAAAAATTAATACCTCTAATGATTATTAGAGCATTAAACGATCAATCTCTTCCTGTATATGGTGATGGTAAAAATGTACGAGATTGGTTATATGTAGAAGACCATTGCTCAGCAATTGATATAATAATACATAATGGAAGAGAAGGAGAGGTATATAACATAGGTGGCCATAATGAAAGAACAAATTTAGAAGTAGTAAAGACAATACTTAAGGAACTAGGAAAGTCAGAAGAATTAATAACTTTTGTTAAGGACAGGCCAGGACATGATTTAAGATATGCAATAGACCCAACAAAGATAAAGAATGAATTAGGA
>NZ_JBSQOT010000061.1:0-7400 GCF_055117995.1 Deferrivibrio sp.
GTGTAATTTATTCAGGTGTAAAAAATATAGCTTTAATTGGAGCAGGTTATATAAACCTTGAGCTTGCAGATGTATTAAGAGAATTGGGATTTAAAATCAAAGTCTTTGAGAAGATGGAGAATATTTTACCTTTCCTGAATGAGACTTTAAGACAAAAAGTTATTGATAAGTTAAAGGAAAATGGTGTTGAGATTTTTACAGGTGTGGATGTTTATGGCACTGATGGTAAATCTGTTGAATCATCAGCAGGGAAATTTGATTTTGACCTAATTATTGCAGCCCTTGGTATAAAACCCAAAACAGATATTGTATCAAATATTGGTATTGATTTGGGAATAAAAGGGGCAATAAAAACAAACCTTTATCAGCAGACAAATATAGAAAATATTTTTGCGGCGGGTGATTGTGCGGAACATTTTAACAGACAAACAGGGGATTTTACATATATGCCTCTTGGGACTACCGCAAACAAACAGGGGCGACTTGCTGGAAACAATATTGCAAATATAAAAGATATGAAAAAGTTTCAGGGTATATTACAAACGGCGGCTTTTAAGTTGTTTGATTATACTGTTGCTACTACAGGAATGTTTGAGAAGCAGTTAAAAGAGAGGAGTATTGATTACGGTGTTGCAATAATAAATTCACATACGAGGGGGGCATTCCCTGATGGCGGAGAAATGAGTGTTTGTATTTTTTATGATAAAAATGAGGGGAAAGTGCTTGGTGGGCAGATAGTAGGACAGGATGTTGTGGCAAAGAGAATCGACGTTATATCCTCTGCAATATATTCAAAACTAAGTGTTTTTGAGCTGTCTGAATTAGACTTGAGCTATGCGCCGCCTTTTGCGCCTGTGTGGGATCCTGTTTTGGTAGCAGCAAATATTGCATCCAAACAATTATATAAAAACAGATAGGAGGCATCTATGTTAAGTGTAAAAAAAATTTTGGTACCTTCAGATTTTTCAAAAAGCTCTGATGTAGCTTTGGAAAAGGCTGTTGACCTGGCGGAGAAGTTTGATGCAAAAATAGTACTTTTGCATGCTATCCCCGAAGAATCAAGCATAGTACATAGTTATCTTGGTGATAAGTCTTCAAAGGAGCTTAAAAAGAGACTTGTCAATGATACTGAAGAGCTGTTTAAAAAACAGATTGAGAAGGTATTGTCAGGA
The DNA here is from genome assembly GCF_055117995.1 of Deferrivibrio sp. Taxonomy (NCBI): domain Bacteria; kingdom Pseudomonadati; phylum Deferribacterota; class Deferribacteres; order Deferribacterales; family Deferrivibrionaceae; genus Deferrivibrio; species Deferrivibrio sp. The sequence goes on from NZ_JBSQOT010000061.1 coordinate 1,173, forward strand.
AGAAATGTAGAGGTAGAGACGGTAGTAAAATTTGGTGAGCCTTACTATGAAATTCTAAGACTTGAAAAGGAGGCTGATATAGATTTGATTGTTATTGCTTCCCATACAAAGAGCTTTTTTGAAGATGTATTTTTTGGAAGCACTACCGAAAAAGTCGTTAGAAGGTCAAAAAAATCTGTATTTGTTGTAAGACAAATTTAATATTAGTTAATAGCAGAAGCACCGTCTTTGCTTCTGCCTTATTTCATATTTTCTGTTTTAAAAAAAGCTAAAATTGTTTTGTAATATTTTAAAAATAGGGTATAATTTTTTAGATGACATCATGGAGGTATGTTTTGAAAAAGCTATACCCTATTTATATTAATAAAAAGAGTCCTTGTTACTCAAAGGATCATTTTGGCAACACCGGTTGTCCTGCTAAAAATGATATTCCAAGATTTTTGTATCTTTTGTCCCAAAGACGGATTGACGAGGCATTTTATGTATTGAAAGAGACAAACCCTTTCTCAGCAGGTTGCGGAAGGTTTTGTGATCATCCTTGTGAGACGGCGTGCAATCGAGCCAAATTTGATGAACCGGTTGATATAAAGGCGCTGGAAAGATTTGTGGCAGATTGGGGTTACAGCAACAATTTTAAACCAAAGAAAAAATCTTCTGACAAAAACAAGCTTGTTTCCATTATCGGCTCAGGTCCTGCTGGACTTTCGGCGGCGTATTTTCTTGCTATAAACGGATTCAAAGTGGTTGTTTATGAAAAGCACAATGTTCCTGGTGGCCTTCTTGTGGAGGGTATACCACCTTATAGGTATCCAAGAGATATTTTTGAAAAGGAGCTTAATTTTATTAAAGATAGCGGGGTTGAAATCTTTGTTAACCAGAACGTGGATAAAGATAAATTTTTTAATATCGCCGAAGAATCCGATGCAGTTATTGTGGCAACAGGTGCGCAGTCTCCAGGTGAAATGGGGATTGAAGGGGAATTTCTTGATAACATTTATAACGGAATTGAGTTTCTGCGGGAAATAAATTTTGGCAACCATGAAACATTGAATATAAAGCCTGGAGAAAGTATCGGCGTTATCGGTGGTGGATATACTGCTTTTGATGTGGCAAGATGTTCTGTAAGGCTAAATGCAAAGGCATCCATAATTTACAGAAGGACAATAAATGAGATGACTGCCCATCCTGGAGAAGTGGAAGAATCAAAAAGGGAAGGGGTGGATTTTCACTTTTTGAGACAGCCAATCAAGATTGAGAAAACATCAAAGGGGCTAAAGTTAATTTGCCAGGTGATGAAACTTGGCCCTGTTGATGAGAGTGGAAGGTCTAAGCCTGTTCCTGTAAAAGACAATTTTGAAGAGTTTATTTTTGATAAAATAGTTGTGGCTGTGGGTGATAAGCCTGACCTGTTTTTTGTTGGTGAGAGCTTTGTTAATGAGTTTCCACGACTTAATTGTCCTGATTTGCCACAGGAGTCAAGGGGTAAAATTTTTATATGTGGTGATGCTTCGATGGGCTCAGGTGAGCCGACAGGGATGGTAGTCAGGGCTGTCGGCTCTGCCCAGAAAACTGTAAAGGCGGTAAGGAAATTTCTTGGGGATGATATAGAAGATGAAGAAAACAGAGAAATAGCCTTTTATAATGACATCAATACAAAATATTTTCAGAAAATTGGCAGAATGATAGAAGAGAGTATAACGATTGAAGAGAGAAAGGGGAATTTTGATGAAATTGTAAAAACAGCTGATGAAGAAGTCGCAATATATATGGCAAAAAGATGCTTTTATTGCGGCATATGTATTCAGTGTGATTGGTGTTACTTTTATAGTAATAATAGTCTTCTAAAAATAAATGAAGAATGGTCAAGGGAAAAGGATAAGCATTATTATATGTACATTAAAGACAATATATCCCATCATTCTTTTAAAAGTGTCGAGGCTTGCCCGAGGTCAGCCTTAAGTATTGTGGGCGATGAAAACAGATATGACAAATATATTTCAAGCCAGTATATTGATTTGGAATCTATAAAAAACGGCGTGGAGAAATAGATGGAAAGGTTGTTTAACTATAAGCCTATGGATATTGCCACTTTTTCTGGTGGGGTTGAGGGTTTGCCCAAAGGCGCCTGTGGTTTACTTGCTGCGGTTGGAGAATTCAGCCTGAATGCACTTCTTAAAAGCGCAATGTGCCTTCAATATCGAGGACGGACAGGAGCTGGAGTTACGCTAAAGGGGATTTATAAGGACAACAGTTTTTATGTGTTTCATATAATGTATAGGAATCAATACAAGGTGGCAGAGCTTGAGCAGGTAATAAACAGCTGGGGTGTTCATATACTTGAATCTCAGGATTTGGTTGCAAGAAAATATTATTATGAATACGACCTTCCTATCATTAAAAGATATTTTGTTACACCGCCAACTACAGACGAAATGATGTACAGAGAAAGAATTAATGATGATTACCAATATATTATGAAACATGTATCGAGATTTAATAAAGACTTTATGGATGATGCAAGAATTTTTTCCAGCTCCAAAGAAAATGGAACGTTTTTGACAGCATTTGAGTTGACTGATACCATAAAAATTTATGATTTGCCAAAATATGAGGATGAATATTATGAGGCATGTCTTATCCATCTTAGATGGCCCACAAGCAGTGGAAGGGGATTATGGTGGGGACCTCAGCCGATTTCATTGGGCGAGATAGCAGGTGTACATAATGGACACCTTTCAAGTGACAAGTCAAATGCTATTGCCTTAGAGCAGCTTGGCATAAATTTGCATGTGGGAACAGACTCTGAAGCAATTTTTTTGCAAACAGATTATCTTTTAAGAAAAGGTTATAGTATTGAGGAGATAGAGTGGATTTTAAGCAGAAAATTTCCTCAGGAACTAAAATCAATGGATAAAGATAAAAAGATTAGATATGAAGAGATAGTAAATGACCCTATATTAAAGAGAATGAAGATGTCCGGACCTGCTACAGCAATAGTTCTTGTGGGGGACGTTATTTTAGGGTTTACTGATCGGGACCATTTGAGATCATTTAGTCTTGGGTATAATGATAAAGTTGCAATTTTAGGGAGTGAGCAAAGAGCGATACTTTCGGCTGCATATTTTATGGAAGAGGAGCTTGAAAGTGTTTATGACCCGGATGCCGGTAAAGTTGTGGCATTCAAGGTTGAAGGTAAAAATGTAAAAAAACTTGACTATGGGTGGAAGTGGTATGAAGCTTAATAATAAGATCGAACTTAGAATAAAAAGAAATATAAGATATACTGAGCCAACTGAAACAGGTATTTATGCAAATGGTGCAAAATATTGGGTAAAGGTAACCAGCGAGGAAGAGGAGCCTGGCAGAGGTTGTGTTCATTGTTCGAGATGTGTTCAGGCGTGTACCCATAATTTAAAAAATCCTGATAGTCCTACAGGTGTTTTCAGTATGGAGACGGTATATTATGACTTTGATGGCAATAGGGTTTTGCCGGATGAAGGTGATAAGATTGCACTTGTGGAAAAGATACTCTGGATAAATCCTGATGAATGTTGCAATTGCAAAAGATGCGTGAAAATGTGTCCCCAAAGGGCGATAAAAGTTTTTAAAAATCCTGATTACCATGATATAGGGGTTGCCCTGTCAAACAGCGAAGTTATAAACAATTGTCTTAACAGGGCTAACGAAAAATCCACTGTAAGCAGTGCGCATCTTGGCAGAGCTGAATCAAAATTGAATACTGATTGGATAATAGATGCTGCTGAAATTTTAAGCCCCCAGCGTGACCATTTGCATGAGTATGCGGGCAGACTTGACAATATTCATCTTGGGAAAAGGAAGGCAAGATATTTATGCAACAGCCCTATATTTGATGTGCATATGAGCTATGGCTCAAACAGCCATGAGGCATTTTTGTCAAGACTTATGGCAAGTATAAAGCTTGGCAGGCCGTTTTTTACCGGAGAGGGGTATGTGCATCCTGATATGATGGCAGCATCCAGGCACTGTATTTTGCAATTTGGGTCAGGTGGATACGGCCCATGGTTAGAGCTGGATAAATTTGCAGGAATCAGTATGAAATACGGCCAGGATGCTAAAAAAGGTAAAGGTGGACATCTTCAATCCAAAAAGAATGATTTGGAGATTGCTCTTTTAAGGTGTGTTGAAGCTTTAAGAAACTTGACAGCGCCAAATCCTCAACATTTGCAATATTCTATTGAAGAGCTCCCTATGAGGGTAGAGTCATTAAGGGCACTCTTAGGTGAGGAAAAACTTATTGGAGCAGATGTTTACGGTACTGCATGGAACTTTCCTGAAATAGCGGTTGCACTTGCAAAAGCAGGTTTTGACTATATTACAATCAAGGCTGGTGATGGTTCTACCGGTGCGGCGCATTTGGTCGATTTGCAAAATAGAGGGTTGAATGTGGTTTATCTCACTCATATTGCGGATCTTGCTCTTAGAAAAGAAGGTTTAAGGGAAAATATCTCGATAATATCCGAAGGTGGTGTTTTAGACAGTTTTCATGCATTCCTTGTGCTCCTTGCAGGGGCAGATTTTGTTGGAATGGGGATGAGAACACTGCACCCTTTAGGCTGTACTTTATGTCAGAGATGTCATACAGGTCAGTGTGCATGGGGGATAACGTCAAGGAAATATGGAAGCCGTATTGATCCGGAAATGGGTAGCAATTACATAGTTTCGATGGTGAAATCATTTATAAAAGATATGGAAGGCTTAGCAGCAGGGCTTGGGATGAGCAACCATTCTGATGTTGTAGGTTCAAGGAGATTCAGGTATCACGGCTCTGACCCACTTCTGTTTGAGACATTTGGCAAACATGAAATCGACAAGCAGATTCCAGATGCAGCAATCAAAGAAAGGCAGCATAAGATATTTAAAACATTTGAGCAAAGGATTTATGAGAATAGAGAGTTTTTTGAAAATACCCTGAAAAATATAAACGGTGATTCACTTACAATAGATGTTGGCGTGGATAAGATTGACAGTATGGCTCTAAATCTATTGATGAAAGAGGCTGTAAAGAGGGGTGTAAAAAAGTTTTTTATTGACAATGTAGTAGGGCAGAGGACAATTGGAACGGGTGTTAAGTGTGATGAGATTACTGTCAGAGGGCTTGTTGGAAACCACAGTTTTGCTTTTGTGGATAATGTTAAAATAAATGTTATCCCAAATCATACTTTCAAAACATCCATTCCAGCAAATACCCATGTGGGTGTGGCAAATACCTCTAATCCCAAAGAGATAAATATTGCAGGGCATGTCAGTGATCTTTTTGCGGCATATGCTGTTAGTGGAACTTTCAGAGTGGCAAAGAGTGGAGGCGTAAGAAACTTGCTTTTGATGAAAGCTGGTGTGCCTGAGGAGTGGAGAAAACTAAATCTGGATAGGTATCAGAATTTTACAGATGAAGAAATTTTAAGGGAACTCAGATTTAAATATCAAAAAAGGAGAGCCTACCTTGATAAACTGGGGTGGAATAAATTCATAAAAACCTTTGAGGAAAAACTTAATAAAAGAAAACCCCCCGTTGCTATTTATGGACTTGGAGAAGAGAAGGGGATGGGTGACTACTTTATGGAATATGCTCAGGGTGGAATAGGTATTGTTTTAAATGTTGTAAACCACGAATATCCCATGGGCTATTATATTTGTAGTGGAATGACCGCCGGAGCAGCATATATTCGGGGCAGAATAAGAGAAGAGCAGCTTGGGGTGGGTGTGAAAAAAATAGATTATCTGACGGATGAAGATAAAAGCTTTCTTAAAAAAGAGATAAAGGATTTTCTTGATCTGTTTTTGTTTATAGATATTGATAAAAGCTACAACAGGAAATTACAGATTTTTGCAGAGCTTTTCGAAAAAGACCCTGAATACATTTTGAGCGAATTTTGTAAAATAATTCCTGTTAATTAGCTACCTGGCAGGCTAATGCCTGCTCAGGCTACAACAAGGTTTAAAATATATGCCAATACATATAGCAAAATTGTTAAGTTTATAATGTTAAACCTAAGCATTACCTTTTTTTCAATGATAAATAAAATTATCAGTAAAAATGTTTCCAATGAAATTGCTATATCTTTAATAATATGATTGTTGACTGCAATATATATTGTATTTATCAGCAAAATAAAATAGCAGATAAGCCATATTGATGCAATGATCTTGTATTTTAATGCAGATGTTTCATTTATAAGCACCTTTATG
>NZ_JBSQOT010000062.1:0-7392 GCF_055117995.1 Deferrivibrio sp.
GCAAAAGATATAGAAAATGCAGTTGCAAAAACCCTTGAATCCGGCTACAGGACAGGTGATATCTATTTTGAAGACAAAGGCACCGTAAAGGTCAACACAACAGAGTTTGGTGACAAAATCATTTCTTTTATATAAAAAGGGGCTCATGCCCCTTTTAAGCATATAATTAATTTTATAAAATGACTGTTGACTCTGACTTTATTGACATTTTAAACAAGAAACTATCTTTTCTTAACAGCGTAAGCAAAAAAGAATTTAATATAAGCCTTTGCCCTATAAAAATAGGCTTTGACCTGAAAGGACTTAGAGCAGGTATTTTTAATCCTGAAACAAACGAAATTTACATAAACAAAGAGTTGTGCCATATTTGCCCAGATAAAGTAATAAATGAAGTTCTTATTCATGAAATAGCACACTTTATTGCCTACCACATTGATAAAAAAGCAAAACCTCACGGCAGATTATGGAAAAAAATTGCATATAGACTTGGACTAAAAAATCCAAAAGCCACACATAATCTACCTGTTACCCCCGCTAAATCTCTTAAAACCTTTCGTTATTCGTGTAAATGTAAAATACATTTTATTACATCAATAAGACATAATAAAATCATAAACAAAAAGGCAAAATACTTTTGCAAAAAATGCAAAGCTGAATTAAAACCAGAATAAATTTATTCAGACTTTTTCACAAAAAATTACATAATTTTACTTAAGAATAAAATAACTACATGTTATAACTCATAAATTTTTCTTGACAAATGAATGAATGTTCAATATATAACACAAATAAAACACAATTTGGAGAGAATATGGAAAGGATTAACTTCTGGAAACATAATGACAAAATGATTATTTTTTTCGATTTTTCAGGATGCAATGAGCAGGAATTCATAGAAACCCTTGAGCACTCCAGAAGTGTTGTGCGTAAATTAAAAAAAGATGTTTTGTTAACACTCGTTGATGTTACAAATACTGAATCAAATGACCGCACGAACAAGGCTATTAAAGAGTTTGCAGCTGAAAACAAACCCTACGTAAAAGCTGGAGCTGTTGTAGGTGTTTTTGGTATAAAGAAAATAGTTTATCAATTAGTTATGAAATTTACAGGTAGAAACAATTTAAAACTTTTTAACACGGTCAAAGAAGCAAAAGACTGGCTTGCCACACAATAAAAGGGCAGCACTTGCTGCCCTTAAAATTTAAACTATTGCGCAGTCCAACCACAGTCAATTGTCAAAGATGTGCCGGTCACGGACTTTGCTGCATCAGAACACAGATATAAAACCGCTTCACCGATTTCATCCGGCTCAATCATCTTTTTGATAGCCTGTTTTTTTAGTATAACTTTTTCAAGAACTTCTTCCCTTGATATATTATGTGTTTTTGCCTGATCATCAATTTGATTGTCAACAAGTGGAGTCCTTACATAGCCTGGACAAATAGCATTTACCGTAATACCAAGATTTGCACCTTCAAGAGCAGCCACTTTTGTTAGTCCCATAAGGCCATTTTTGGCTGATACATATGCTGATTTAAATTCAGATGCCCTTAATCCGTGGACTGAGCTTATATTTATTATTCTCCCCCATCTTTTATCTTTCATATAAGGCCAAACATATTTAGTGAGCAAAAACGGTGCTGTAAGCATAAGGGATATAATAAAATTCCACTTTTTTTCATCGTAATTCTCAATAGTGCTGACATGCTGTACTCCCGCATTATTGACAAGGATGTCTATTTGGCCAAAAAGAGCGCAACCGATTCAACCAATACCTTACATTCACCCATTTTTGACAAATCTGTTTTCACAAAAAATGCGTCCAGCTCTGCAGCAACTTTCGATCCTGTTTCCTTGTTTCCTCATTAATATCTGATATCGCTACCTTATACCCATTTTTTGAAAGAGTTTTTGCTATACTTAACCCTATTCCACTTGCACCACCAGTAACTATAGCTACTTTTGCTATTTTTTCCTCCTATACATGAATGAAACTATATTGTTATATTTTTATATTTTTGCTATTGCAAACCCAAAATGATTGCTGACAATATATTTAACACAAAAACACAATACTACTATCCAATCAAGGACGAAAAAGATAAAATAGCATATAAGCAAATTAAAAATAAGCTTACTAAAAATCAAAATTATTATAATTTGTTTAATATCCATAAACTTAATACCCACAAAAATTAGTGACTTAATTAATTTTTTTGCACTGCTTGATAATTTCATTTAGCCGTTTATTGTCTAACTTATTCTCTTTAAATTTCATCCTGTAAAATTCACCAACAAACATTTCTGCAAAACTCTTTAGTTCTTTTTTATCAATATTATCAACATTTTCCATAAGTGTCATTTTTTCATCTACCCGAATATTTTTCTTTTTTAACAATTTATAAAATCGTCTGACATAATAATCCCCCTCATTTACATCTTCTTTTCTTTTGAGGTACGTGACAACAAAAAAAATAACGATAACAACACCTAATAGCTTTAAAAAAAGCTTTCCTGAAGTCTTAAAATCCAGATTTTTGAATTTTAATGTAATATTTTTATACAGCGCAAGCTGCTTCTGAAAATCGTAATTTATAACAAACTTCGTCCAGTAATATGATATATAATCAAAATACAATCTGATTTTTAAACCAACTGGCAAAAATCTTGAATTTGTAAAATTTTCTATTGCCGCAGGTGTAGGGTCAAATCTTGTCCACGCTCCATCAATATAAGCCTCAACCCAAACATGCGCATTTTTGTTTGCAACAGCATAATACCCGCCCCTCTCATTATAAAAACCGCCCTTAAAACCACCAACCAGCCTTGCAGGAATATTATTTACCCTTAGAAGTAAAGCCATAGCAGATGCAAAATATTCACAATTACCTTTTTTCGTTTTAAATAAAAAATCTTCAACTGGTTCGTTTTCTGTAGATAACCCGGCTAATGAATACTGATAATTTGACTTCAGGTATTTCTCAATATTTTCAGCAGATTTCACCGGAGAAGATTCCATAAATCTCAAAGCTAACTCTCGTATTTTATTTGGTATTTGAGACGTATCCAAATATTTTTCAAGATTCAAATCTTTTATTTTAATCCTGTCTGAATAATATGAAATCCCTGCGTACCTTACCTTTTTATCAATATTTCTTTTTACTTTTGCCTCAAGCTTTCCATTAATAAAAACTCTTTTATCCATATTTAACGTATAGGGGTAGTCTACAGTTATAAGATATTTTTCAAAATGTGGTTCAAGATACATTTCATACTCTATCATTTCCCCGTCAAATTTGGCATCAGCAGGTTGAAGTCCATTTTCTTCAGACTTCCATACACTGCCTTCAAACTTATCAAAAACAACCCCTCTAAAATAAAGCGGATAATCTACTTTTTTCATTACTACCCTGAATGCAATTCTATTGTCCTCCTGAATTGAATTTACATCACCGAGGCTAACTTTAGAGCTAAAACCTGAACTTGCAACAGTATTAAGACCGATATTTCCAAAAAGCGGATAACTTGTCCTTGGCAGGATAACAAAAATAACTATTGAAACAGGAAGCGCCAAAAGTGGTATCAAAGAGCTTTTAATTATAAATGTTTTTATATTTTTAGCTGACAAGAATGAGTCTTTTTCAAAATCTTCAACAGTAATCAAAACTACCAGAATGTTTATTATAAAAACTGCTAATAGAATATAGAAAAGAAAAATCATACTTAAATCAAAAAGACCTGATATCGTTATCAAAAAAACACACAACACTACAATTTGCATATAGTCTCTATAACCTTTTTCTTCCAACAACTTAACCGAGATAAAAATGATAAGGATATGCGATAGGGTTAATATCAGACTGTTTAGATTTGAGTTTATAAAAATAAATATCGATAAAACATATGCAAAGATTGTTATAACTTTCCTGTTTAATCTCAAAATCTTCTTTTTTTCATTAAAGATGAAAATACCAAGTATAACAATGAGCAAAACACTGAAAACAAAATGCACATATTTAATTACGCTTAAAAGAGCCACAAAAACGAGTGCAAGTATTAAATAATTTATCAGATCAATTATTTTTACCATATAAAGCAAGTTTTTTTAAACTTTCTCTTTTGTCATAAATATCAAGAATATTATATCTTTTTTCTTCCATCACAAAAATTAATGGTTTTCTTTCTCTATTTGCCATAAAGATGATAGAGGCAGCTATTTTTACAGCCATTTCAACATCACTACTTTTAAGAATATCCTCAAAAACTACATAAAAAGTGATTTCTGTTTCACCGGCAAACTCTTTGGTGTATAATTTTTCACTCTTTGCAAAATGCTTCCAGAATATCTTATTTAGGGGGTCATTAAAATATTTTCTGATATTGCTCAGCTCTTCCTGACCAAGACCGGTGCTTACTTTTTCTGAAATTTCTAAACTTTTATGTGATTGTAAAAAATTAAACGAATAAATATCAATTATTTGAGGGAAAATAACAAGTGTAACAGCCACGTTATAAACTTTACTCCTTACAAAAAAATTGAAAGGGTAAACAGACGATACAGTTATCCTGCCAATACGCTTTACCCCTCTTTCATCAAAATTAAACATTAATTTTACACTTAGAGAATCAGATGGTTTTAGAAAAAGAATTTTACCACTTTGGTCTAAAATATTGAATTTGATAAGAGCTGAAAATGCAATCTTTTTATTGTTTTTAATATTTACAATCAACTCAGTTTTTCTGCCAGCATATATTTCATCTCTGGAAAAAACCGAAAAAACCAAACCGTCCAGGTTGGATTTTCCAAAAAAACCTGAAATCCCCATAACAGCAAGCATCAAGGATACTGTAATAAACACAAGGTTATTGTTGGTGTTGATTGCTGAAAATCCCATAAGTATGGTAAGAACAATATATAACCAGCCTGCTTTTGTGAATTTTATGGATGACAAAACTATCTCCCCATTAATATGGTAACTTTACCGACCGTATAAGCTCCTTTAATGCCACTATTTTGTCAGTATTTGACAAGCGTTCTTTAAATAACAGTCTGTGAGGCATCGTATATGGATAGTAATTCAAAATATCCTCAGGAATTACATAATCCCTTGAACTGAAAAATGCAGAAGATTTTGCCACATTAACAATAGAAAGAGCAGCTCTTGTGGAAAGTCCAGACAATATCATGTCATTTTCCCTTGTTTTACCAACAATTTCAAGCAAATAGTTTAAAATTTTATCTGACACCTTTACATTTCTATTTATATAATCAATGGTCTCAAGAACTTCAGATTTATCCACCACAGGATTTGAATCATTTATTTTCCCCCTTGAACTGCCACCCTTTAAAATTTCCAGTTCATCCTCTTTAGAAGGGTAACCAAGACTTATCTTCATAACAAATCTGTCAAGCTGGGATTCAGGAAGCGGAAATGTTCCGTACGATTCGGATGAATTTTGTGTAGCTATCACAAAAAAAGGTTTGTTTAGCTTATAAGTTTTACCTTCAACGGTTACCTGCTTCTCCCCCATTGCTTCAAGTAGAGCACTCTGGGTCTTTGGAGTAGCACGGTTTATTTCATCCACCAGCAGGATATTATTAAATATTGGGCCCTGCTTAAATTCAAATTCCCCTTTCTCTTTGTTAAAAATATTAAGGCCGGTTATATCTGTAGGCAAAAGATCATTTGTGCACTGTATCCTTCCAAAATTAACCCCCATCGATTTTGCTATTGCAATAGCAAGTGTAGTTTTCCCAAGTCCAGGGCTATCCTCAATTAAAAGATGCCCCCTACTGAAAAATGTCAACATGGCAAGATTTATCGCCTTATCTTTACCATGAAGATATTTTTTAAAAAAGGTTTGTATTTTATCAATAACTTTTAGGTATTTATCCATGTTGCCCCCTTTGTTTTTATTATTTTAACACAAGTTAGTCATAATTTGTCATTTGAAAACAAAAAATTTCATTGACAAATGCTAACATAGAATAATTTTAAAAAACTGGAGGAAGTTATGAGTAAAGACAAAACACTATGTGAAATTTTCAAGAAAGATATGGATAAAAAGAGTCTTGAAGAATATGCGGATATGATAAAACCTGCAAAATTTATTTGCAAAAAATGTGGCAGGGCAGCAAAAAAAGAAGATTATGTGTGTAAATCCTATAAAATAAAGGATTAGAATATATTTTTTACGTAAAAATCCTGTGAGTCAAACTTCCTGGAAGACTTGATTTTTTTATACTTGTCTTTTTGTAGAATATATCCATTTATCGTGTCGTTTAAATTATTTTTCAAAATATTTTTAAGTTTTTGCTTACATTTTTCATCAGTAATTTTAGTCATTGCCTCTATTCTTCTATCCATATTTCTTTCCATAAAATCTGCAGAAGAAATATAAATATCCTCTTTGCCACCAGCAAAAAAGTAAAAAATTCTGGGATGCTCCAAAAACCGACCGACTATACTAATAACCTTTATATTTTCGCTGAGACCTTTGACACCCGGATAAATGCCGCAAATCCCCCTTACAATAAGCTCAATCTTTACCCCTGCAATTGATGCTTCATAGATTTTATCAATCAACATCCTGTCGATAAGAGAATTTACTTTAATTATGATATGTGCCTTGTTGCCCGCTTTTGCATTCTCTATTTCATTTTCAATAAGTTTGATTATTTTGTTTTTGATTTCATATGGCGCCAAAAACACCCTTTTTTTTGCAGAAAATTCTGAATAGCCCATCATGAAATTAAAAATATCTTTAACATCATCTACAATATCATCTTCTGATGTCAAATAATCAACATCAGTATAGATTTTTGAAGTTTTTTCATTGTAATTACCAGTTGATATATGCGCGTACCCTTTAATCCCTTTTTCTTCCCTTCTTACTACCAATAAAAGCTTGGCATGCACTTTATATCTTGGATATCCATAAATCACAATACAGCCTGCATCTTCCAGTTTTTTTGCAAGTTCAACATTGTTTTCCTCGTCAAACCTTGCTTTAAGCTCTACAATTGCTGACACTGATACCCCTTTTTTTGCTGCAAAAATAAGTGCATCAACAATTTTTGAATCAAAATTTACCCTGTAAATTGTAATTTTTATGGCAAGCGTTTCTTTACTTTGTGCAGCCTGCATTACAAAGTTTGCAATAAAGTCAAAATCATTATAAGGCCGGTACATCAACAGAGGTTTCTTTCTTAATCTTTCAAATATACTCTTTTCGTCATATGCAGGCAAATACTGCCTGAATGGCTTGTAATAGTGTTCTTTTTTTTCACTTTGTAGATGAAATAAGACAGTCGAGTCTATTATTGACTTTTTCTCAAAAATATCGATATCTTCAAAATCCAGATAATTTTTAAGCACCTTTGTCCATTTT
>NZ_JBSQOT010000063.1:0-7046 GCF_055117995.1 Deferrivibrio sp.
ATTGTTGCTTTTTTTGTCAAAATCATAATACAACATTTTGGAGGCATTATCAATTATAAATGCCTGTCAAATAACATTTCTTATATAAAAATGGGGTGACGGCAGATGATAAAACTAACTTATGAGTGAAGTAGAAATTATAAAAAAAATTAAAGATTTACTTGCTAAATTTCCTGATGGCATAACTATTTCACCTGTGGAAATTGTTACGCTTTACCTTTTGCACTTACATAGAGAAGAATCCGATGAAAACGATTTCATAGACAAAGAGATTGTAAGTATAGCAATACACAGAAGTATGAATTATTTAGGCCAGCTTAACTGCAGTGTTCCGGTAAAAGCTGACTCAGTAATGGAAAACCTTTTAAAGAAAAGGCTGATACTTTATTCTGCCACAGAGAAAAATTCTTACTATTTATCTGAAATAAGTAGCAATGTTTTAAACGGGCTGTTTTCGAAAGATTTGGAGACTATCTCTGATGTTGAAAGTAATCTTAACACTATTTATATTGCTCTTAAAAATCTTGAGAATGCTTCTAAAAATGAAATCAATGGTTTTTTCAAACATACATTTTTTGATCTAATTTTCAAAATAGATAAGAAAATAATGCAAATTAAAGAAGAAATTCTGGATATAAAGGCCAAGATAAAAGTATCTATAGGCAGTGGTGATGAAGAGTCTTTTACTCATTTTTTAAGATATCTTGAAGTTATTCGTAGCCTATTGAAAGAAATTTCTACTTCTTTGTCGAAATATTCTGCTTATAATCAAATATTGTATTTTGTGAATATACTTGAGCAAAAACTTCACGATGAAGCTGATCTAATTGATAATATTCACAAAGCTTATCGTAAATTGTTTGGTATAAAAAATGAACTTGAAAACACACTAACGGATGTAACCGAATTTATAAATAGACATGTCAGCCTTATAACTTCACAGATAAATATTAGTTCGCTTGATAGGATTCTGGAATTTCAAAGAAAACTGATTTTAAATTTTGCAAAAAAGAAGGTTTTGCTTCGAAAGCCAGGCCGATTAAAGGTTAAAGATTTTAGATACACCTGGAAAACCAGACCGAGAAAGCCGGTGCATATCCATATAGAAAATACTATCAAATATGAAGAAATAGATAAATTCGAGAAAATTGAGATTGAAAAGATAAAAAATCACCTGCTAATGACACTTGAAAAAGAGGGAAGAGTTGACTATATCTCGGAAATTATGAAATTTCCTCTGGTGGAAGGTAATTTGCCTAAGTATTATAACAAGATTCTTTTTGAAATTTCAGATGAAGTGACTGTAATACCCGAAGATAGTGAATTTAAATACATAAATTGCTATTTATCAAATATTAATCTAATACAAAAAAGAGGCCAAGTTGGTGCAAGACGGTTTAGAGAAGCTAATCAGGGAGAATAACCCTATCTTTAGAAGAATAAATTATTTGCTTTTGGATGGTGTCAACATTTCTGCAAGCAATATTCCTTCGGAATATGCCTTTATTGAAGAAAATGAAGAGATATTATCCGAATATTATGAATTTTTAGGATATAAGCTGCAAAATTATGACAGCAACTATTATCTTTCTGTTGCTAAAAAGGACAATTACACTTCGTTTGAGTACTATAGCAAATCGGAAACATTTCTTGGAATGTATCTGAGTCTAAAATTTTTTCAGAATATGGAGAATCCTGTGTTTAATACAGGTGACCTTTTTGAAGAGCTAAACTCAATATTTGCATTGGAGCATTTATATGAAATATTTGTAAAAAAAATGCAAAATTTTTACGAGTCCGATAAGCGTCTTGAAACGGTCAAAGATAATTATGCAAAGACTTTAAGACAGCTAAATAAGTACAACTTTATAGGTATTCTGGATGGGACTGCTGCAAATATCGCAAATTCTAATATAGAAGTGAAAAGCAGCATAAAGAGGTTTTTTGACCTTGCGCTTGAGCTTTACGACAAAGATAATGAAGATATGGATATTGGAGAACTTTTAAATATTTTTATCAATGAAACGGATTTTGATGTTTTAGAGGAAGATTGAAGATGTCCATGATTTTAAAAAGGGATAGGGTTTTTGTTGAGTCGCTTATTGTTATTGGATTTAAACTATATCCAAAATGTATCGTAAATTTTGATGAGACATTTACATCTTTATTTGGTAAAAACGGAGTCGGCAAAACGACATTGCTTGATGCTGTCCAGATAGGGTTAATAGCAAATCAGCATTATACAAAATTTAACATAACCACTCAGAAGGATGACCGCTCACTTGCTGATTATATGTATGACTCATCAGGATATATTATTTTCAATACTAATAAAAAAATATCTTTCGGTGTCAGGTTGTTGAAAAATCCCGATATGAAGGTCGATATAAAGCCGTTTGTTATAGAAAATGTATCTGTAAGTCCTGATGATTTTTTTGAGGGGAGCTTGCTTTTGGATAATTTTCAGATATTGACGAAAAATTTATTAAATAGATATCCCGGGCTCAGACTGCAAAACTTTCAAACTGTCGCCGAATATCACAGCTATTTATATGAAAATGGGATTATGGCGATAAATATCTCAAACAAGATATCAGAATTTTCCATGTTATACAGATCTATTTCAACCGGAATTCTCAGGCAGGGGAAGAAAATATTAAAAGATATATTGTCTACCGGTGACTCAAGCCCCAGAAAATTGATACACTCTCTCACCAAAAGTATTAAACAACGCAGCGATATTGTAAGAAAAATCGCACAGATAAAGTCCATTAAAGAGGAGATTTATAATTTGGAAGAGGTGGCAAAAGATTATAACGACAAGGCGTTTAAATATCTTAGCAATCAACTGAATATTTATAGCTCAAAGCTTGAAAACACTAAAGCTCAAATAATAGATAAAGAAAATGATATAAAAAGGCATGACCTGGAGATTGAGAAGATAGGTGAAGCGATAATTCAAAAGGCTAATGAGCTTAAATTTACTGAGGAACAACTGGAAAAATTATTATCAAGTATTTCAACATTGAACAAAAATTATAATGCCTTTTTGCGATATTCTTCAATTTCTGATGATCTAAATAAAATCATTGAAGAATTTGCTGAAAAAGAGAAAATTTTTGCCTTTTTCCACGATGAACTCAATAAAATAAAAGGGACATTGGCAGAAATAGAGTCAAAAAAACAAAGCTTGGAAATAGAAAAAGCAAAAATTGAGGGTGAAGTTAAGGCTTTGTCTTATCATTACAATAATTATTTGGAATTTCAAAAGCATTTTCTGAATATTCTTGAGATTACAAAAGAGGAGATAGAAAATATTAAAGATTTTGAGAATTTTTTGAACTACTGGGAGCAGATATCAAAAGATATTGAAAATTTACATTTTTTCAAAAAAGAGTACGATGTTTTGATGGAAAAACTTAAAAGCCACAGAAAGGCATTAGGTTTGAAGAAAAAACTTCAAAGTAGCAAAATAACATTTGCAACAAAAGATGAGTTAATCCGGATAGCTAAATTAAAAGAATCAGAGATTTTTGATTTAAAGAATCAGAAAGAAAACCACAGGAATGAAATAGAAGAAAAAAACAATGAAGTAAATGAACTTCTCAAAGGCAAGATTATTTTGCCGGATGCATTAAAAAGTTTTAATGGAAATTTTTTGTACAAAATCTTTGATAATGTATCATTGGAGGATAGTGAAGAGATCGAATCAATTCTTGGGGATCTGAAATATGCAGCGATAACGGAAAATGATGATGAAATATATGATTATGCAAAAGGTAAAGAAAGACTATATTTTATAAATAAAAGCGGTATTGATATTGATGATTTTATTACAAAAAAGGTAAATGACGGGTATCTTGTAACCTGTAAAAATATACCTCACATAATAAGATTTGAACCCAAACCTAAATATCCGTCAATAGGCGAAAAATCCAGAAAGCAAAAGGCTGATGCCCTTCTGGAAGAAATCAAACAATTGGAAAGAAGTATCAATGAAGTTGAACAAAAAATTCTAAGCGTAACAAATATTTTGAATGATATAAATGGGTTGATCTTTGTTTATGAATATCTTGATATGACTTATCTTGAAAATGAAATATACGAAAAACAAAAAAATATCGAATTCATAGAAGCAAAAAGTTTTATTTTAAAGAAAATAAAGAATGACTTTGTCAAGGTTCAGAGACATAAAATGTATTTTGGAAGAGATGATTACAAATTTGATTATATAAAGGCCTCTGATAAGCTTAAAGAGATTAAAGAGCAGTTAAGTATTATTCAGGAAGAGATGAAGAAAATTGAAAAAGATGTAGATGTCGCTCAGGGTAATTTCACAAAAGCTGAGAAAGAGATTCAAACTTTGCAGCGAAGTAAGTATGAACTTGAAGCTGTAAAAAAACAATTTGAAAAAGATTATCCAAGAGAAATTTTAATGGGTGAAATAGATTTTACTGAAACAGAGGTTTTAAACAAAAA
Source organism: Deferrivibrio sp. (assembly GCF_055117995.1). Classification (NCBI taxonomy): domain Bacteria; kingdom Pseudomonadati; phylum Deferribacterota; class Deferribacteres; order Deferribacterales; family Deferrivibrionaceae; genus Deferrivibrio; species Deferrivibrio sp. Next base: position 4,480 of record NZ_JBSQOT010000063.1, read on the forward strand.
AGTTGAGCAAATGAAAAAAAGCAAGGAATATCTGCAAAAAGAGATAGACGAACTGAAAAATAAAAAGGGAAAATTAGAAAATAGACAGGAAAGATTGGTAGAAGAGATTAAAAGACTGAAGGATAATATACCGGTATTTGAAGATGAAATATACAAAATTAGTGAAAATGCAAAAAAATTAATTTCAGATGATATTTCACCAAAGCAATTTGATATTAAAGATAGTGATTTTTATGAGAGCAAAGGGGTGTTTGAAAAAGAAATTGATACTTTTTTGAAGAAACATGAAAAAAATTATCCCCAATCTACCAGGATATTAGAGCAGCTAAATGATGCCATCACCAAAGTATTTCCAAATTTTCAGTCTTTGACAAAATTAATGGAAGACCTAGAAAAATTAAATATCCAGCTATTGCAGATAGAAGAGGACATCAGGGCAGTAATTGGAAATTTTAAGGCAGGTATTGAGGAGAATATCTATAAAATAAAAAGTATACTTAGAAAATTAAATAATGATTTAAAATCTGTACATTTTGGCAAAATCAGGCAGGTGAGGTTAAAAGTCCAAGAAAGGTCAGCATATCATAAGCTTCAAAAGATTCATCAATCAGGTTCCATAATGAGTTTATTGGAATCTGAAAATATAGATTTTGAGGAATTTATAAAAGAGTTGGGAAAAAATTTGGGTTATAACAAGGCACAGGTTACAGAGAACGATGTACTTGATTACAAAAATTATTTTGACATTGAGATTGAGCTTTATGATGAATCTGGGAATTTGAGAGATAGAGGGCTTTCAAATGGTGAAAATCTGGGTACTAATATTGTTGTAGTATTAAGTATGCTGACACGATTGTCTGATGAAAGTATTAACAACAAAATGCTTCCTATTGTGCTTGATGAAGCCGACAGACTTGATTCAGATTCTTTAAATACCCTGTATGAGATAGCACTAACATGGGGCTTGCAACTAATTGTTGCCCTGCCAAATCTTCCAAATTTTAACAAGGGGATGCATTATCATCTTATCTCTGGTGATGGAGGGGTTGTTATGCCGCATGTTAGATTTGAGATGGATAATGCTTAAGAGATGTCTTTTTTTGTTAAAACTTATAGAAACAGGGGAATGTAAATACTCAAAGTGTTTGGATGAATTTATAAACTCCGGACTTGCTTATAGGAAAAACAATAGAGTAATTGCTGACGATATTGATTATTTGAAAAATTTTTTTAGTAATCACTGTAGCAATTTAGTGGAAAAATATTATTTTCTGGCATCTAAAAATATCTATCCAAAGGATAGTAAATCCCTTGAAAATGCGTACAAGCTTTATATGTATTTGAATAAGAATAAGGTTGAAAATCGGGATTTAAGGCATATTTCCACTGTTGTTTTTGGAAATTCAAAAATTTTATTGCAATCAAACCTACTGAGAAAAGTAGTTGATATCTTTTTTGAAAAATCTGATAAAATTATCGAAAATTATTTTAACATTATCCACTTAAGAAGCAACAACAAAGTTTGTTTTGCAGGAGAAGATATTACGAATATTATTTTTAAAAACGGTTTTTTTTCATGTTTTAGCAGTAAGATAATTGAAGTGAAGGCTGATTTGGAGTATGTTGTAATATTTGAAAACTTATCCCCTTTTTTCAAACTCAATCCTGAAAACAGTCTTTTTATTTATGCCGGTGGATTTCAGAATATATCGGAAATAAGCAGAGCCCTAAAAGAATTTAATTTTAAACAAATAGTTCATTTCGGAGATGTTGACCCATCAGGTTTGATGATAGCTGACATTTTATTATCACACAATAAATCTGCCGATTTCTATCCGGACTTAGAAACGATAAGGTCTGTTAATAATATGATAGATAAACCTATTTTTGCTGAAAAAGAGTACAATGAAAACACGTTGAAATCGCAAATGCTAAAAGAAATTTCCAATTATATGAAAAAGTCCGGGAATTATAGGATAGAGCAGGAGATGGTTGTTGCCTTTATGTTGCAAAATAAAATAAAAATACCTTACTGGTGCTCAATTGTCTAATTTTTACTGTTTTTACAGCCAAACCGTGTAAATTTCATTTTGAAAAGAACAGGACTGCCCATTAAAATTTGACATTCAGCAACAAAAAATGTGACGGAAAAGAGTACAAAGGAAAATATACGAACAATACGCAATTTTTTAAAAACTTATTGGCTTTGACATAATATTTTAACTCCCTTCAAACGATATAAAATTCATTATCAATTTTATTAGTTGCTCTTTTCGCTCTGGTGGGCTTGCTGCCACAAGATAACAAACAGCCGTTAATGTATTGCTATGAGACCTTTGCACGGGATAACTTGTTCTAAAATGATTTAATATGTTGATAATTGTTAAAGGTAAAATAATTCCCCAGTAAAAGGCCCTTAAAAATCCCCACCTATGTATGTTAACATGCCTCCACCAAATACATAGGTGGGAGGTAAATAAAAAGTGCTGGGGGTATCGATGTATTACACAGTTCAAACATTGTTGAAACAAGGAAAAAATATTTCTCAAATATCCAGAGAAGTAGGT
>NZ_JBSQOT010000064.1:0-7021 GCF_055117995.1 Deferrivibrio sp.
AGTAATTTCACCTATCATAAACTGCCTCCATTTTGTTGTTATTGTTGCTTTTTTTGTCAAAATCATAATACAACATTTTGGAGGCATTATCAATTATAACTACCTGTCAAATATAATTTCTTATATAAAAATGGGGTGATGGCAGTGTAAGTATTGGTTGAACATCCAATATTGATTATGGTGAATAATATTATTAAACAGAGCTTGATATAAAGATTTGATTTTATCATAGGAATCTCCAAGCAAATGACTTAGTAAATTATACCACACATATCAAATGAATTTGTCAACAATATTTAAAATAAAGATTATTATATATTTGGTTGTATACCCAATTATTATAAAATTTTTACTTTGCATCTCTTACGCATCTGACATAGTTAAATACATACCTTAAATCCCCTTGTGGGCCGAAGTATTGAGGATAGTCGCTTACTCTCCCTGATTTTGGATCGCTGCGCTGTGAGCCGGCACCGTGAACATCCATAATTCGATTTCTCATGTTTCCTTGTGCAGCACCAAATGCTATGTAAACAGCCGAGCTGTAAGGATTTCTGCCATCCAGATGGGTAGTACTTGTCCAAAAATAAGGATATTGTTTATTCCCTTCAGTATCTTTGATAGTGCTAATTTCAAAGATAGGGTCTATAGCAGCTGTGCCTGTTGCCTGTGTTTTGCCACATTAATCCGGTGATTTTGTCGGTAATGGTACCATCTCCGTTATCGACATAAGACGGCGGATTGATTTGATATTGTGCATCTTGTCCGTAAAAAGGCTCTCCCGGTTTTGGAGCAGGGATGATAGATGTATTGCTATAAAATTTGGTTACTCCCGTGTCAACAATTGGATAGCTTAATTTTTTCTTCCCAATATATTCATTGATGGAAGCAGCTTGTAGTGTTGTTAAATATATGATGCATAATATAATTGTTTGCATTGCATTTTATATGCCTCTCGAATTTATAGTTATCGCTGGCTGTTTATATTAGGTATGCTTATTAGCATTTTTTACTTTAATGTTTAAACACCTTGCTATACCTACCAAACTTATTAATAACCAAAATGATTCAATTATAAAAGCCGATAAATTAAAATCAAAGTATAGTGACATTATAATAAAAAAAGCACCAAAAGCGTTTAGAATGCTAAATTTTAAAGATTGGCTGTTAATTTTACTCAGTTGTAGCAGTAAATATGCAAGCAAAATTAAAAAAACGCCGACATTGCCTACAAAATCATACCAATGATATTCTATCATGAGCTTTGGGAGAGTGACTGCAGAGTATTTAGTGCTTCATTTGCTTTATTTGCAGGCACAAAGATATGATCGTGATAATATGCGGCAACTACGTTTGCACTAATTCCTTTTTCGGCCAGTGCTGTTGAAACCGCTGCAGTTAAGCCAACTGCTTGCAGGCTAGAATGAATTTGTAATGTTATCTTCTTAAATATTTCATCAAAATGGAATTGATATTTTTGAGCGATATTTTTTTCTAATATCAAAGTCAAACCTTCATCCTCTTTAAATGTGCATATAGGATTTAATTTTTCTACATCATCTAAAATAAATGATTTGACAGTGCAAAAGACATATTCTTCTTCGGATATCACAGGGCGCATATTTTTTAATAATTCGTCCAACTTTACAATTCCGCTCATTAAATTCTCCAAGTTATAATGCATTTTCCTGAGTACGTTAGCACTTTTGATTTTTAATTTCAATATTGTTGGAGTTAGTTGATTATAAGGTAAATAAATATCTGGTGGCGGCATGAAGGGTTCTGATTTGATTTGCCAGAAAACTATCCGAAAAATTTGTGGAAAAATTTACGATAAGTATATTATGCTTATAAGCCTTGAAGATATTGCAACAGAGTATTTATCCCCACGATTTTTTCAATAGCAACTTGCTATTTTTATTTTTACTGCATTTTTTACCGGTTTATTTTTCTTCGCATCAAAAGAGTCTTCTAAATAAAATACTACCTTTGTCCCTTCGCAAAATTTTTCTTTTTTGTCAGTTAGTTCTGAGATTTTAAAATAGTAAGTTTTATTGTCTTCCCCCATTATAAAGCCGGCTTTTTTATTTGGGAGATAACTGCTAATTACACCTATATATTGTTGTTTATTGCTAAAGTAAGCTTCTTCCCAAACGTTTTTCAGCTTATTTAAAATATCAAGCTTATTTAAGTGAAAGTTTCCATATTTTTTTGAGAGATCTGAAGGCAACTTGGTTCCCCATTTATTTTCATTAATGATGCTTTTTGCCAATACAAAATGTAGTTTTGCTTCATGTTCCATTTGTTTTGCTTCAAAGATTTCAGCAAGTAAAATCAAAAGATGAATTTTTTTGTCAATTTCGCCAAAGTTTAAAATTCCTTGCAATGCAAAAGATAAAGCTTTTTCATAATTCTTGAGAATATAATAAATCACTGCAATTTCGTGTTGAATAAACCAATCCTTTTTTATTTTAACGATATATTGCAGGTTATTCAGAGCTGCATCATACTTTTTGAGCTCTTTGTATGACAGCGCAATACGCCACTTAAACCAAATATCATTATTATAGTGGAAATTGTTTATTGAATTTAAAGCTAAATTACATGCTTCAATACATTTTTCATACTGTTTAAGTTCATAAAGAGCTTTTGTTTTATGCATGAAATACTGCTCATATTCTGATGCCATTTCTATTTTTTTACCGTTTTGCTCAAAGGAATATGGAGTCTTGCTCAGGTTGTTAATATCCAGCTTGTCAATAAAGTTTAAAATTATATCGGCGTGATAATTTGGATTTTCTTTTAACTTATTTATGACTTTGAAAATTGACTTTGTATAGATAAGGTCTTGTTTTGAGCTGTTATTGATAATTTTTTCTGTATTGGCAATAAGTTCTTGTATTGATAGAGAGTCGCCTTTTTGAGATAAATAATCAAATATGGACCAAACATAAACATTTTTTATGTAATCGAAGTTATTATTGTCTTTTAACACTTCTTCACAAATTTGAATTGATTCTTCAGATTTACCCAACTTTCTTAGACAAAGTGCATATCCCCATCCATCCCACTTTTTATTGTCATCTTTTTCCCAAAGCTTTTTAAAAAGGGGCAGGGCTTCCGCGAAATTTTGATTTTGCCTCAAAGTGGAAGCTTTTTTTCTGATTTCTTCGAAATTATTCATTCAAAATCTCCTCTTCTTTATACAATAGACAATATTGTCGGAGATTTTCTGACAATAAAATATTAACAATATTTATATTTTTTCACAGCCTGGCCCGCTAAGCTCACTGCGACCCCCGGGGAGAGTCTTAATATTTATTTGAGTCCTTATCCTATCTTTGATAGCTTGAATGTGAGAGATTACCCCTATTAATTTTCCGTCTTGCTGTAAGCCCACCAAAGTTTCAAGTGCAGTTTCGAGGGATTCGTCATCCAATGTCCCAAAACCTTCATCTAAAAACAATGAGTCCACTCTGACCTTTTGACTTGCCATCTTTGAAAGTCCTAATGCCAATGAAAGACTTATCAAAAAGCTTTCGCCTCCCGAAAGATTTTTAGTTGTCCTTATTTCGCCTGCTTGATAATTATCAATAACATTGATTTCAAGCGGTTGTTTGTCATCTCTTGTCAGAAGGTATCTATCGGTCATTTTTATCAGCTCTCTGTTGGCATTTGAAACTAATACTTCAAACGTTAACCCTTGAGCAAAATTTCTAAATTTCTTACCGTCAGAAGAGCCTATTAGTGAAGATAACCTGTTCCACTGTTTACAAAAGTATTCTTGTTTTTCGATTTGTTTTTTTTCTTTTTTTATTTTTTCTTTTGCATCTTCATTTTCTTTCAATTTAAACTTTATATTGGCAATATTGTCCCTTAAGTCTTTTAGCTTTGTATTTATCTCTTCAAGTGCCAAAGTTAATTCTTCTTCTGATTTTTGAGTAATGTTTTTATCTGCTTCAGCCTTTAAGTTTGTTAGGGTTTCTTCTAATTTTGTCTTAATAATGGCATATTGCTCATCCAATATCTTTGATCTATCATTTAATGCGTTTATTTCATCTTCGGTTAACTTGGCTTTTATAAAATCATTTTCATCTTTAAAATTATACTTGTTAAGTAAATTGACAAAATTTTCTTCATATTTTTTAAGCTCTGGTTCACTTTTTATAATAGTATTTTTCAAAGATTCTATGTTAGTTTTAATTTCCGACAGCTGTTGCTTTAAGTTGTCTAATTTTAATTTTTGTTCATTTTCATCTTTTTCAGCTGCTAAAATATTTGATTTCAATTGATTTTCTTCTTTGTCAGGGTCTTTATCTGAAAAAAGGGTTTGCCTTTCACTTGTAAGTTTATCATACTCTTCATTTATATTTTTTAATGCTTCTTCTTTTTTAAATAATTCTTTTTGTAATGTTTCAATTTTTGACTCTATTTTGCCAATATTACTTTTTATTTCTGACAAATCTTTTTCCAATGCTTCTTTAGCAGATAAGCTGGTATTCCATTTTTCTAATCTTGATTTAAGGTTTTCAAGCAATTCATTAATATCTGTTATTTTTTCAATTTTTAATAATTTTAGTGTGGATAATAGATAGTTTTCTGTTTGGGTATAGTTAGAAGTAAGGTTTTGAAGCTCCTCTGCGGTATTTTGCATAATTGCTTCAATGCTTTTTATTTCATTTTCTTTGGCATTATTTTCTTTTTCTAAATCATTTAAGATTTTTGTTAATTCAAGTTCTTTATTATAAAGATTTTGTATATTAATTTCTTTTTGTTCTATTTCTTCAATAAGATTATCTAACTTACTTATTTCTAATTCAATTTCATTTTCAAATTCGGGATTTGATTTTACGAATGGGTGCTCTTTTGAACCGCACAGAGGGCAGGGCTCTCCATCTTTTAGAGATTTGCGGTGCTCTTCAAATTCGGTGACTATATTTCTAAATGCAATCTTTTTAAAATATTCATCTTTTTCAGCGCGAAGCTGTTTGAGTGTTTTACCTTGTAGTTTGTTGCTTAAAAGTTTTTGTTCGGTTTTAATTGTTTCTTTTATGCCGTTAATCATACTTATATATTCTTCAATTTTATCTTTATGAGATGCCGTTTCTTGTCTTATTTTTAAAAGACTTTTTTCATATTTTTGTAAGCTTGATTGTTTTAACTTTATATTTTCTTCTAATGCACTTAAACTGTTTAGTTGATTTTCTATCGCTGATAATTTATTTACCAGTAATTTATCCGATTCATTTTCCGTGAGGTATTTTTCTATATTTTGTAATTTGTTAAGGATATTTTCAAACTTTTTTGATGCCTCTTTTTTGCTTGTCAATCCAGCCTTTATTTCAGAGTCAATATTTCTGTAGTCTTTTTTTGTGTCAGCAATTTGTTTGGAAATGTCAGTAATCTTTTGGTCAAGAAGCCTGACTTTTTTTAATATGGGGTATAAATTTTCAAGCACATTTTTGCAAGCTAAAGTATTGGTTGTGGCTTGTTGCAGACGTTTTGCTTGTTCATTAACATCCGCTTCATATTTTGGCATTTCTTTTTGTTTTTTGGATAGCTCATTTTTACTGTTTTCAAGATTTTTTCTTAGACTTTGCAAAGTAGCATAATCAGCGCTGAGATTGGAAGCTTTGTTAGCAAGTTCGAGTTTTTTACGATCCGGCTCAAATTGTGATATTTCTTTTTCAATATGTTCTTTTTTTAAGGCAATTTTGTTGACTTCTTCTTTTAACTTAACAACATTTCTTATCCAATTTAAAGATGCCTCAAGCTTTAGTTTCTGCTCGGATATATTTTTTTCAGCTTTTATTTTTTCTGCTAACTCATTTTTTAAGCTTTCTTCTTCAGTATCATCTAAAACTACAATTCCAGCTATTTGAGCATTTAACAATTCTAATTTATGTTGCTCTTCTTTATTACGCAAATGAACCTTTTTTGAAATTTCAGTGTATATCTCTGTCCCTGTAATTTGTTCCAATATTTTTGATTTGTCTTCAATATTTGCCTTTAAAAAGGTGTCAAAACTTCCTTGAGCAAGCAATATCGATCTTGTAAATCTGTCAAAATCCATTCCGGTTTTTTCTTCTATAATGTTTAGGACATAACTTTTTTTGGTTTCAATAGGTTTGTTTGTAGTTGCATCAATAATCTGATGTTCTTGATCCTGCAAATTTCCGTCAGGTTTGTTTCTTGCTCTTCTTTGCTCCCAGTGGCTGCGAAAACGCCCTTTTTGAGATTCAAACAATACTTCGGCATAGCATTCGGCAGTATGGCGGGACATTATCTCATTGCTACTTTTTGTTATTTTTCCTAAACGAGGTGTTTGCCCATAAAGTGCAAGACAGATTGCATCAAGTATAGTTGATTTGCCAGCTCCGGTAGACCCCGTAATTGCAAATATCCCTTCGCCTGTGTATTCAGGGCGAGTAAAATCGATAATCCATTCTCCATAAAGTGAATTTAGGTTTTTAAATCTGAGCTCTAATATTTTCATATATTTTCCTTACTGAGCATTAATATCTTCTTCATTAATATGATTAACAATTTCTTTATAAAGAGTGATTAATTCTTCTCTATCTTCTGTTATATTTACTGCATCTAAATATCTGACAAATACATCTATTGGACTTAAATCCTCTAAAATTTCATCTTCAGCCATTTTGCTAAGAATTTTATCTGAAACAACCTTATTTCTTATTCGAAGTATTTCTAATTTACTCCACTCAACAAGTCCTTCCAGATATTCTTTTAAATCGGGGATATGCTTTGCTCCTGTATACTCTATTTCGAGCCAAGTGTTTGTGTCAGTATCTTTTAATTTTAAAATATTTGATGTTATTTTCTCAATATCGCCTGAAATTTTTGACAAGGTCTGAAATGTGGGCACAGATATTTCGTCAATATTGAGCTTATTTTCTTTTTGTCAATTATCATTAAAATTAACCCATTTTTATCACGAATTTTGACCCACCCTTTTTATTATTAAAAAATTAGTTCTCGTTAGTAGTTCCTTTTTTAA
>NZ_JBSQOT010000065.1:0-6896 GCF_055117995.1 Deferrivibrio sp.
TTTGCAATTTATCTTTTACTACTTCCTGAATTGCCTGACTTCGGTTCATAAATTTGTGTGCTTTAATCAATAAATATATTTCTTCAATAAGTTCACCACACAAGGTGATTGCTATCTTTGCCTTACCTATATTCCACCTCATGGTAATACTATTTATCATACCTAAATATACTTCAAGAGCTTACAAAGCAAATTAAATAATCATTCCCTGTAAAAGTTTATAAGGAGTAAAAGAGACTTAAGTTTAACTGGGGTATTTTAAGGGCCATAACGTGGGGATTTTTAATTGACTTTAACAGTAGGTTTTTCGGTCTGGTGAAATTTGAGGAGAGTTCCTACGCTCTTCTAAATACAATTCATCTATTTCTTCGAGCCATACCAGAACATTCCAAAGATCTTTTTCAATTAGCGCGTACCCCGCTAACTGTTGTGAAATTTTATCTTTTAGCTCTATTCGAGGAGCTCTTTTTCTTTTATGGAAGTACTTTGTGATCCTCTTAATCTGATTCGGATCAAGAATCTCATGCACTTCCCATCCGTCTTCTTGTTTAACTTTTCGCATAATTCTCTCAGGGAAGCTAACGCCTTGCACAGCGGAAACCGTAGTGTAGTGGCTTTGTGCAACAATGAGCGAAGCGAATACAAAGCCGCGGAGCGGAGGTTTTCCGACTGGTGCAACTTGTTAGATGCATACTGGACTAATGTGCACTGGTTTTTGAAAGCAAGTTGAGAACAACAACGCCACCAACGATTAAACCCATGCCAACATACCCCCAAAGGTCAAGTTTTTGCCCGTGCATGAACCATGCGACTAGAGTTACTAAAACTATGCCAAGCCCTGACCAAATTGCATATGCAATACCAACAGGGATTGATTTCAGAGTAAGTGAAAGTAAATAGAAAGCAGCGCCATAGCCAATAATAACAAGCAGCGATGGGGCGATTTTAGTAAAACCTTCACTAGACTTAAGACTAGATGTTGCAATTACTTCACAAATAATAGCAGCGGATAAGAATAACCAGTTTTTCACAGTTTTCTCCAATGTATATATTTTTCGAAAGATTAAACTAATCCTTTAAAAATGAGCAGTCTTGTTCTTTTGAAGAGGCTGTGAGCACATGGGGCATCTAACGCCGCAAATCACCGGCGGCAAAAAGCAGAGCGAGGAACGAGCAGCGCTTTTTGGCGTCCGAGTGAATTTGCCTTGTTAGACGACATTTCTATTGTTTGCTCAGACGTTCAATATCTGCCTTGATTTCCATTTGTGCCCTGCCCATTTCTTGCTGTATGACGGGCATTACATCACCCATGTAAGCACCAAATTTTTTCATAGCGGACCGACCCTCATTTGAGCCATAGAAATCCGCTAAGGCATTTAACTCATCTACGGTAAAGTGCTTTGCCATACTTGCCAAAGCGGCACGCTCTAAAATCTCTACCCGGATATGCTTATTCATTAAGGAAACGTAAGCCCCTCTCACTTTTTCCGGAAGATTCTTTGCCGTCTCAACAATTGTATCTCGCATCATGTCCTTCATTGATGCAACCTGTAGGTATCTTTCCGCAGCAGCTAAGCGGTTCCCATATGTATCTGGCAGATCTCCAGCTATGACTACACATGGTAACAGGGCCATCATGCCAAGTAGGAATAATGTGGTGATATTTTTTCTCATTGCTCTTCCTGCCTTTCGTCGTCTAACTATTTATTTATCTACAAATATTAATCTATTGCGAAATAAATGTCAACATTATTCCAAAAATATGCAATAAATAGACTCATTTTGTGATTAAATATTGTATTTATGTATAATACAGTATATATTTGTGATATTATTACATACAAAAAAAGGTTATATATGAAAAAAGATAAAAAATTATTAGATATTGTTAGGGATAAAATCAGACTCAAACAATACAGCTACCAAACTGAAAAATCATACATTGGGGGGATAAAAAAATACATTTTATTCCATAACAAAAGTTAAATTACCCCCGAGTGGCCCCGGGGATAATATTTAGTCTTTAAGTGCCTTATTCAAAATATCCTCAGCAGCCATTACAATTGCATTGTTTGCCGGATAAAAGCTTTGAAATGGTTGAGCACAATAGCTAAAGTTAAACAAATCCATAGCTGTATTGTTGTTTTGAATAGCTAGGGAAACTGTGTCTATTCTGCCCGGCACACCTTCACCAGCCACAACCTGAGCCCCTAAAATTCTTAATGTCTTTTTCTCAGCAATAAGTTTTACTTTGACCTTTTTTGCACCAGGAATTATTGGGAATCTGGTAGTAGTCTCTCCATATCCTACGATTGTATCAAATCCTCTCTGCTTTGCTACCTCTTCAGTGAAGCCTGTACCACCCATTCTGTATTTTTCAACCTTAGTAATAGCACCATTAATAAATCCCTGATACTCATAATCTCTTCCTAATAAATTATATGCTAAAATTTTACCCATCGGCACCGCATTTGTTGCAAGCTTACCACCTATAGGTTTTTTATCAATGTAAGAAACAAAAGATGCCACATCACCTGCTGCATAAACATCTTTGATATTTGTTTCCATTTTTTCATTCACAACGATACCAAAGTTGTCAATCCCAAGCTTTGTATCTTTAAAAATTTCAATATTTGCCCTCACTCCAACAGAAAAAATTATAATATCATTTTCACCAAGCTGAATGCTTGAACCGTCAGATAGGTTAACCTTCTCGACATACAGGTTGCCATCCAGACTCTCCACTTTTGTATTTAACATCAAATTTATTCCTATCTCCCTTATTTCATTTTCAGGTATCTCTGACATATCTTTGTCCAATAAATTTGGTATAACTCTATCCTGCATCTCAACTAAATAAGTATCAATTCCCTTTCTATAAAGTGCCACTGCCATTTCTATACCAATGTTACCTGCGCCAACTACAACAGCTTTCTTGGCACCATTTTTTATGTAGCGTAAAATTTCATCCAAATCCTTCTCAGTCTTAACAGTAGCTATATTTTTCAAATTACTCCCCTTAATAGGTGGTATAAACGGGGATGCACCTGTTGCAATAATCAATTTACCATATTCAAATTCGCCGCTTTTTTCTGTAATAACCGTCTTTTTATCAAAATCCACCTTTATAGCTTTATCTTTGATAAGGTTAGCACCTACATCGGTCACAAGGCTATCCTGCTTCCTGATTTTTTCCCTTTCAACCAGTTCTTCTACAACGTAAGGAAGAGCACAGTAAATCACACTGTACGGCTCAGGCCTAATCATAGTTACCTCAATATCAGGCTTGTGTGTTTTTAATGTTCTTGTAGCTTGAATCCCTGCAGGGCCACCACCTATTACAACTACACGCATAATCTTTACCTCCATTTTTTTGGCAACATTACAATATTATGCATATATAGTCAAATATTTTTTTGAATAATAACCCAATAGACAGTTTAATCCCCTTGTTAAAAATTGACTTATTTGCTAATATTTATCATGAAATTTTCTGAAGAAAATGTATACCAGCTACTAATTGTTGCAATTATTGCCGGATTTATTTCAAAATTTTCTTTGTTAATTTCCTACTTTTTATGCTTTATTGCCATCTTGATGTTTTTTAAGTTGAAGTTAAGAATTTTGATTTTATCCGTATCTATTTTATTATTTTTATTAAATAACTATGTAACTGTTATCGTTGACACTAAGGATGGCTCAAAAACGAACACTTATTATAGCCTTAGCGGCAAATTCAAATCTCCTGAAAGCTACTTTGTAGGAGATATAATCATTGGCAAAAAAGCCTCAAAAAACAGATACACAATCGATGTTAACCCTGCCTTTGTCGTTGAAATACCTGTCATTTCAAATATTTTAAAATTCAGAGAAGCTTTTAGTGAAAGGTTGTATACAAAATCGGGCGCAAAATTAACTCTAATTCAGGGGCTTATTTTAGGAGATAAATCAAAAATATCCAATTCTACCAAAGATAAATTTACATATCTCGGACTTAACCATTACCTTGCCATATCAGGGCTACATATAGGAATAATTGCAGTGATTTTAATAACACTAATGCCAAAAATTCATCTCAAACTGAAGCTGATTATTGTGTCCATTTTATTGATATTTTTTTCTATTTTAACAGGTTTTAAAATACCGGTTATTCGCTCGGTAATATTTTTTGTCATCCTCACATACACCTATTTATTTGACATAAAAGTAAATTTTAAAAAATTTGTCATATTTGTGGGCTCAATATTTATACTTGTATACCCGCCAACAATTTTTAACTTGTCGTTTGTGCTTTCATTTTCTGCTGTTTTAGGAATTGCATTTATTGCAAATAAAGACAAAAACTTTTTATACAATACTGTTGTTACATCTATTGCAGCCACACTTTTCACATTGCCTTTTGTGCTCTATTTTTTCAAAATGTACAATATGTTGGCAGTTTTTAACACAATAATAATTTTCCCTTTAATCTATCTGCATATCATATGTGGCGTATTCTCCATATTCTTTGAAAATATTATGATTGCACCCATGATTCTTAATGAAAATATTATAGACATTACACTTGACAAACTCATTAGCCTTGAAAGATATTTTTTTATTACAAATAACATAAGTCTGCCCATCTTTGTCATTATGCTGTTGGTACTTCTTTTCTCGATTGTTTTTGACAAAAAATATCTTGTGTTTGCCACTGTCATATTTGTGTTTTTTAAGCAGGATTTACCAAAAGACAAAATAATTTTTCCAAATTTTGTAAGAAGCAAGGCAGCTATTGACCTTGCATCTGATGAAATATTTTTTCAGGGGTTTTACTCGGACTACAGATACAAACTAATTCCCTACCTGATTAAAAACAACATCAAACTAAAATTCAAAAAAGGGAAAATAAATATTTATGATAGCAACAACATATTTATAGATTTAAAAGAAAACACGGACAACCTGACAAATATCTGTATAAACAAAGAAAAACCTGACTGCAGGTTTGTATTTTTTACCAATAAGGATAATTTTAAACAGGAAGATTATAGACATGATAAAATTTACATAGTATACAATACTGAGCTTGCTGGCGAAAATATATTTACTTTGAAAAACAAAGAGGAGCTAACTTTTCTTATTAAGGGTAATTAGTTATGACAATATTCATCAATGAAAAAAAGGTAGAAATTGAAACGCCTTGCATGATTTCTGTGCTCAAGGAAAAATATAAAAGCAATGCCGATATAGTAGTCTATAACGGTCATATTGTATCTGAAGATTTGAAAGTCAATGATGGGGACAGTATATTTTTTATAAAACGTGGGGAAATGCCTCCTGAAGAGGAATTAGAATTTCTTATGATGGCAAGACACACGCCAGGGGTTCACAAAAAACTAAAAAATGCAAAAGTGGCAATATGTGGTCTTGGAGGGCTTGGCTCCAATATTGCAATCAGCCTTGCAAGGATGGGGATAGGATATATTAAACTCATTGACTTTGATATCGTGGAACCTTCAAACCTTAACAGGCAGCAATATTTTATTGACCAGATAGGGATGTATAAAACGGACGCAATTCTGGAAAATTTAAAAAAAATTAATCCATACATAACATACGAGGCGATAAATATCTATATTAACAAAGATAACATTGAAAACCTGTTATTCGACGTGGATGTGATAGTTGAAGCCTTTGACAAAGCAGAAAATAAGGCAATGTTAATAAGCAATGCATCAAAATTATTTAGAGAAAAGTGCATCATTGGCGCATCCGGAGTTGCAGGGTTATATGATACTTCTCTTCTAAAAGTGAAAAAACTTAGCTCAAATGTATATATAGTTGGTGATTTTGAAAATGAAGCAAAACCGGGACAGGGGCTGATGGCTACTCGAGTAGCTGTAGCAGCAAATATTCAGGCAAACCTTGTAGTTAGATATATTCTGGAGGAATTATGAAGATAACACTTAATGGCAAAATTACAGAATTAGAAAAAAATATAACAGTCAGTGAATTATTGCAAAACCTAAAAATCCATAGTAAACTGGTAGTTGTTGAAATTAATGGAGACATTATACAAAAAGATTATTTTGACAATACGTTTATTAAAGAAAACGACAAAGTGGAGGTCGTCCGTTTTGTCGGCGGAGGATAATTTGAGATTTATTTTTATCTTTTTATTTTTTATTTCATCAATATCTTATGCTGATATTAAAACATTTGACTTAAAAAATTTATCGGAAATTGCAAATGGGCAGGATTATACAGTCCTTGTTTTCTGGGCAACATACTGTCCTTTCTGCAAAAAGGAACTTAAAGACATTAATAGTGAATATCATAAATTTACCGAAAAAAATGTCAGGGTAATAGCCCTGTCCACTGACTTGATAAAATCTACCGTGGAAAATTTTTTAAAAACCGCAAACTATAAATTTGAGACCTATATCGCTTCTGAAGATATCAAAAAGCAATTTAATATTCATTACATTCCGGTAACAGTAATTATTGATAAAAATGGTGATTTGCATGATATCACACCCGGCAGAAAAAGTGTAAAAGATATCTTTGAAATGATGCAAGACTGACATTACTTTTCCAAAGAAAGTTTTAATCCGAATATAACAAAAACCAAACCGGCCAATTTATTGAAATAAACTGATACTTTACGGCTTTTTAAAACCCTGCAGAAAAGCCTTACAGAAGAAAATACTAAAAACAGACACCAGCACAAACTTGTACCCACAAATGTCAAACCTAATGCCATAAAACTTAAAATATGTGACTGACTGCCTTGGACAACAAACTGGGGCAAAAAAGCAAGAAAAAAAATTGCAACTTTTGGATTTAATGCATTGGTCAAAAATCCCTGCCTAAATATTTTCAATGTGTCTTCAGACCTTATATTTTCTGTTTCT
>NZ_JBSQOT010000066.1:0-6890 GCF_055117995.1 Deferrivibrio sp.
TACTTTTTTTTAATTTTGAGATATTCAAAGTAATTTTCCCTGTATGATATGAGATTACCGGACTTAATGTACTTATCTATATATTTCATGTGGTTTTTGGGATTAAGCAGCTTTTGGTTTTCATGTTGTCCATGTATATCAACGATTTCAGATATAATATCTTTGAGCTGTTGCACTGTTGCTAAGTTGCCGTTTATCATTATTTTGTTTTTACCTGTTGGGTCGATTGTTCTTTTAACTATAATTTCACTGTCAATGTCAAATTCTTCCCTGATTTCTTCAGTCAAAAAATCAAAATTGTCTTCAAATACAGCTTCAACTTTTACTGACTCTTCTGTGTTTCTTGTGAGTGACTTATTAAACCTTTCCCCCATCAAAAGTTTGAGGGCGCCTATAAGGACAGATTTGCCTGCTCCTGTTTCTCCTGTAATAATGTTAAGACCGTTGTCAAACTCAATATAAACGTCCTCAATTACTCCGAAATTTTTTACTGACAATATCTTAAGCATTGCTGCTGCCCCAGCCAAGCTTTTCTTTCAAAAGCGTGAAGTAGTTGTGGTGTTTTGTAACAATAAGATTTGCTGATGAATTTGATTTTTCCACATAAACAGTTTCGTTTGCTTCCATTTTTTTTCCTTCCTGACCATCACATGTGATAAATACTTTGTCATCAAGATTTCTTACTTTTATCTGCAATTTACTTGTCTCATGCAGGACAATTGGCCTGTGGCTCAGAGCATGTGGGCATATCGGGGTTACAATGATAGAATTAAGTGTAGGATAAACTATTGGTCCTCCTGCCGCAAGGGTATATGCGGTTGAACCTGTTGGTGTGGATACAATTATTCCATCTGCTCTGTATGTATTCATAAAAAGATTGTCAACAGACACATCGATATCTATTATTCTTGCAAGTGCACCCTTGTTAATAACGAGGTCGTTTATAACTTTGGTCTTAAATGTAGTATTGTCGCCTTTTTTTACTGTAATGTCAAATTTCATCCTTTTTTCAATAGAAAAGTTTCCTGAAAAAACCTCATCAAGGGTAGCTTTTGCATTTTCAAGTTTTGTATCTGTCAAAAATCCGAGCCTTCCGAGATTGATTCCCATTACAGGCGTATCTTTGTCCTGTAAAAGTCTTATTGCGGATATAAGAGTACCATCCCCTCCAAGTACAACCAAAAGGTCGGCTTCTTCTCTGATTTCACTGTCATCTGAAAATTCTTTGGAGTCAAGTGCCTCAGCGGCTCTTTTTTCGAGGATTATATTTTTATTGTTTGATTTTAAATAATTTATAATATCCAGAGTAATCTCTCTTATATTATTGGTATGTGGTTTAACAATGATAGCAATATTCTTCATAAACAACTTTCCTGATTTCGTTTTCATTTATTTTGTCATTACATTTTGTATTATACTTTAAATATAAAAGGTATTCAATATTTCCTTTTGGTCCTTTAATTGATGAAGCTACAAGTCCATGAGTATATAACTTATACTCTTCAGCAAAATCAATTATTTTTGTGATGACCTGTATATGAATCTCTTTATCCCTTACTACACCGTTTTTGCCAACATGCTTTGCTCCGGCTTCAAATTGGGGCTTTATTAAAAGACAAATTTCCGTACTTGAGTGACAAAACTGAATAATTTTGGGAATGATATTTGTCAATGATATAAAAGACACATCTGAAACAATCATATCAACTTTTTCATTAATTATTTCATAGTCTATATATCTGAAATTTGTTTTTTCAATGTTCATTACTCTGGGGCTGTTTAGAAGTTTTTCATGAAGCTGGTTTTTTCCTACATCCACTGCAAAAACCTTTTTTGCACCATTTTGCAGACAAAGGTCTGTAAAACCTCCTGTTGATGCCCCAATATCAATTACAGTTTTGTCAGTAAAATCCAGATTAAAATGTTTTAATGCAGTCTCAAGCTTTAATCCGCCACGGCTGACATATTTTAACGATTCCTTTAGAATTACATCACTATTTTCATCTACGAGTGTTCCTGACTTATCGATAATTTTACCATCCAAAATTACCATGCCTGCCATTATCAGTTTTTGTGCTTTTTCCCTTGACTCGGCAAGCCCTTTTTCAACAATCAACTTATCAATTCTTACTTTTGGCATTCTCTTGAGATTAGCTCAACAATTGAATCTGAGTCAATTTTTAATAACTTACGTAAAATGTTTACGTCACCGTGTTCTATAAATTTGTCCGGTATTCCTAATTTAATTACTTTTGTGTAAATATTGTTTTCTAAGAGGATAGAAGCTATTTCCTCCCCCATACCACCTTTAATGCTGTTTTCTTCAATAGTTACTATTAGTTTTTTGTTATTTAAAACTTTTATCAGGCTATCTGTTTCAACGGGTTTAAGAAATCTCATATTTATAAGGGATGTTTTTATTCCAATTTTTTCAAGTTTCTTATGCGCATTAAAACCTTGTGAAAATATATGACCTCCTGTAACAATAGCTATATCACCTTCGCCTGATACTATTTCCGGACGATACAGTTCTATACTTGAGTCGATGTAACCTTCAAGATTTTCTTCACCCCCCCTCGGGTATCTTATTGCAACGGGGGAGTTTATATCTTGAGCCATTTCAAGCATCCTTTCCAGCTCATAAATGTTTTTGGGCATCATAATTGTGAGGTTTGGAATACACCTTAAATACGAAAGGTCAAAACTGCCGTGATGTGTAGGGCCATCAGCTCCCACAAGGCCGGCTCTGTCTATACATAAAACGACAGGTAAATTTTGAAGTGCAACATCATGTATTATCTGATCATAAGCCCTTTGAAGAAATGTGGAATATATTGCCACATAGGGCTTCAGTCCACTTATTGCAAGTCCTGCAGCAAATGTTACTGCATGTTGTTCGGCTATTCCTACGTCAAAAAATCTTTCAGGAAAAATTTCAGCAAATTTTTTTAAGCCAGTACCATCAGCCATTGCTGCAGTAATGGCGACAACTTTCTTATTCTTTATTGCAATATCAGCAAGTTTATCTCCAAAGGCACTGGTAAATGTCTTCTGTGATGCAAATTTTAGCGGTTTACCTGTTTGTTTGTCAAAAGAAGAAACACCATGAAATATATCAGGGTTATCTTCTGCTGGTTTATACCCCTTTCCTTTTTTCGTGGCAACATGAACAAGTACGGGACCATCCTGTTTTAATGCATTGGACAAAGCTGAGACAATATCTTTAATGTTATGGCCATCGATTGGCCCTATATACCTAAGTCCAAGCTCTTCAAAAATAACTCCCGGAGTAAAAAAGCCTATCAGTCCTTCTTCCATTTTCTTTGCTACATGAAGCAGTTGACCTCCGAGAGGAGCATTTTCAAGAAATTTTTGAACATCTTTTCTGAATCTTGTGTAAATATCTCCGGAAAGTATTTTTGACAGGTGCTTTGAAAAAGCTCCTACATTGGGGCTTATTGACATTTCATTATCATTCAGGATTACTATCATATTTTTGTCAAGTTGCCCAAGATTGTTTAGACCCTCAAAGGCAAGCCCTGCTGTCATCGCGCCATCACCAATCACTGCAACAACTTTTTGTCCTTTGCCCAGAATGTCAGAAGCTATTTTTATACCGAGCCCAGCAGAGATTGAAGTGCTTGTATGCCCTACGCCAAATGCATCAAAAATACTTTCAGATGGTTTGATAAATCCGCTTATCCCTTTGTATGTCCTGAGAGTATGAAATCTTTCCCTTCTGTCTGTCAAAATTTTGTAGGCATAAGACTGATGTCCAACATCCCAGACGATTTTGTCAAAATCAGGTTTAAATACCTTTAAGAGAGCAATAGTTAGCTCCACGACACCAAGACTTGGTGCAAGGTGTCCGCCATTGTTTGACACTACATCTATTATCAGCTCTCTAACTTCAGCTGCAAGTTTTTTTAGGGCGTCGTAGTCCAGAGCTTGTATTCCATCAGGTAATTTTACCGTATCAAGTAGTCCCATTGTTCACCTGTTAATTATTTCTTTTGACTATAAATTTTGCTATTTCAACAAGAGGGCGTGCTGGTGTTTTGAAATATTCAATTTCAGCCACCGCATCATTTATTAAGTCAATAGCAATATTCTTAGATTTCTCAACTCCGTAAAAGGAAGTGTATGTTGCTTTGCAGTTTTCCAGGTCACTTTTGGCATTTTTACCTAATTCTTCAGTTGTACCTGTCAAATCAAGTACATCATCATAAATCTGAAACGCAAGTCCTATCTTCTGCCCGAAGTTTTTCAAAATCTCTTTTTCTTTTTCGTTTGCAAAACCGAGGATTCCCCCAAGCTCGGTACAATACCCAATTAGAGCTGCAGTCTTATTCTGATGTATAAACGTGACGTTTTCAATTTCTAATTCACTATTTTCAGCTTTGATATCTGCATATTGACCTGCTACCATCCCCTTATCCCCTGTGGCAACAGCAAGTTTATGGGTTGCCTCCAACATCATTTCTGCAGGTATATCTTGATTTATCTTTTTGTCAGTCATAATTTCAAAAGCTTTTGTCAGGAGTGCATCCCCTGCGAGAATTGCTGTTGCTTCACCAAATACCTTATGGTTTGTAGGTTTCCCCCTTCTCAAGTCGTCGTCATCCATTGCAGGTAGATCATCATGTATCAAAGAATATGTATGCAATATTTCCACTGCTGACGCAAAAGGTGTTACCTTGTCAAAGTAGCTTTCAAATATTCCATAAGCGGAATAGATAAGAGCCGGTCTGAGCCTTTTTCCTCCGGCAAAAACCGAGTATCTCATAGCTTCCGTCAGTCCAACTGAGTATTTACTATGTGGCTTAAGATAGTTGTCAATCCACTCATCAACCTTTTTTGACCAGAAGCTAAGGTAGTTTTTTAGATTGAAATCACTCATTGAAAGGCTCCGTCTTGATTTCTTCCTGAATTTCGCCAACAACCTTTTGCACTTTTAGTTCAATATCTTCAAGGATTTTTTTACATTCTTTACCAAGTGCCATACCTTCCTGAAACAGTTTTAACGACTCTTCTATACCTATTTCTTCACTTTCAAGTTTTTTTGCAATTTCTTCAAGTCTTTTTAATTTTTCTTCAAATTTAATGGTCTCTTTCATATTACAATAACTCTTTTAAATCGTTTAGTATTTTTTCAGCGTGCCCCTTGGCTTTGACATTATAGTAACTTTTCAAAATCTTTCCATTTTTTATTATAAAGGTTGACCTGATTATACCTTTTGTTGTTTTGCCGTACATCTTTTTTTCACCATATGCGCCGTAACTTTCTGCCACACTTTTTTCTTGGTCACTTAAAAGAAGTATTGAAAGGTTGTGCTTATCAGCAAAATTACAATGTGATTTTATGCTGTCAGGACTTATGCCTGCGACAATGGTATTCAATTTTTCAAATTCACTTTTAAGAGCTGTAAATTCAATGGCTTCGGTAGTACAGCCTGAAGTGTTGTCCTTGGGATAAAAATAGAGCACCAGAATATTGTCTTTAAAACTTTCTAAAGAATAAGTCTTGCCGTCGTTTGCTTCAAGCTTAAAGTCCGGTGCCAGGTCACCATTTTGAAGTTTAATCGACATATTTCCCCCTTTTTTTTAGATAGTTTGCATAAAGTTGCCCGCAAGCACCATCGATATCTGCACCAAGGCTTTTTCTTATGAGTGCAGAAAAGCCTGCATCGGTTAAAATCTTTTGAAACTTTAAAACATTATCATAATCTATCTGTTCAAATTTTGAATCTTCTGTTTGATTATAAATAATAAGATTTATCTTTGAAGGGATTTTATGGAGCATTTTTATAAGTCTTTTTGCGTCCTCCAGAGAGTCATTTATATTTTTGAGGAGTACGTATTCGAATGTAATTCTCTTCCTCTTTGGCAAAGGCAATTTTCTGATATCTTCCAGTAGCCTGTTTAAAGGTAATTTTTTGTTTACTGGCATTATATTGTTTCTTGTTTCATCATTGGTAGCATTAAGGGAAATGGCTATATTTGGGGCATTTTTCAGCTTGAAAAGCTTGCTTATGTTATTGCTTATACCGCAAGTTGACACGGTAACTTTCCTATGGGAAAAATTCATTCCGTTTTCATCAAGAATTATTTCAAGCGCCTTTATCAAATTATTTAGGTTATCCAGCGGTTCACCCATTCCCATAAAGACAAGATTTGACAATTCCTTGCCATATTCTTTTAAAGCAACTTCGTTTACTCTTTGTATTTGTCTGATTATTTCTGCCGATGATAAATTTCTGATAAGTCCAATTTTTGCTGTGTTGCAAAATTTACACCCCATCCTGCAACCGACCTGAGATGAAATACACCCGGTTAGTCTGGTTGAATCCTTTAAAATTACAGATTCGATAAAGTTGTTATCTTCAAGTTTTAATAATAATTTTATACTTCCATCTATTTTGGATTTTGTAGTTTCAACTAACGTAACCTTCGTAAGTCTTGTACCTGTTGCAAGTTTTTCTCTCAAAGATTTTGAAAGGTCGGTCATAGATTCAAAATTATCGGCTGATTTTGAATATAACCATTTGTAAACCTGATCTGCCCTGAATTTTTTTTCGTTAATTGATATAAAGTAATCAATAAGTTCTTCTCTGGATAGATTATCAAGCACTATCTCAGTAAATATATTTGATTGTTCTATTTCTTCCCCTTTTTTTAGCTTCATAAAGTGCATCGTCAGTTAGTTTATAAATAGTATTGTAGTCAAGTTTATCTACATTAATTCCCACTAAAAGTCCAATGGAAATAGTAAAATTTATTTTGTAGCTGTCTACTTCAAAAGTTTTGCTTTCTACAAGGTTGCGTATTTTTTCGGCAAGATAATAGCTCCCTTTCTCGTCTGTATCAGGCAAAAGAATAGCAAACTCTTC
>NZ_JBSQOT010000067.1:0-6740 GCF_055117995.1 Deferrivibrio sp.
GCCAATAACTTTACCATTATTTACATTACTACTAAGGCCTGAATCTTTATTATAATCATATTCTATTCCTATTGGATGATTTGCTTTGCTGTAGTCTATTTCCAATTTACCCATATTGAGGCTTGCAAAATAACTCTCAGTATATCCAGTTGATTCTGACATCCCATCATGACAAGCCATACAGGCTTCTGATGATGGGTTAATAGATGTGTCTTGAATATTATCAAGAGTATTGGTAGGGCTAGTATATGCCGAATATGCCGCACCATCATCATATTTATTTACATCGTTCCACAAAGGTATTTTAGTCCCTGCATTATGAGGCTTATGGCAAGGAGCACATGGACTAACATCAGCCCCATCACTACGTATGAAGTTATGAGGACTCGTCTGTCCATTAATATCAGCACTATGACAATTATATGTTGCACAGCTTGAAGCATACAAATATCCAGAAGTCAGTAAGAAAAAAGCAAATAAAAACAATTTTAAATTATTTTTACACATATGTACCCCTAAGTTAATAACTTATCAAGACGGGGCACTTCGCCCCGCCACAAAAAGCTATTAATTGTTATGGCAAGTCTGACAAAGTGTTGTTTTTGATGCCCTTAAAAAGTCTCCATTTGTATCATCATGTGGATCATGACAAGTTGCACACTCTAAAGTATCAGAAGAAGCCCCATAAAATTTAAAACCTGCTGACTTAACAGTTGCTAAAGCTACCAATGCAGTATTAGTTCCTGCATCATCATACTTAATAGCTACAGGGTGCTGGCCACCTGAATTATTGGTATAATCTAATTTCAAACCTGTAGTAATGCCTGCTTTTACTGGTTGCGCACTTGCAAAATCAACATTTACAGATTCTACCATACCATCGTGACAAGCCATACAAGCTTGTGAAACATTACCCAAAGTACTTCCAGGTGTTTGATTCAAAGCATCTGTTGGAGATGAATACGCAGCATAAGTGGTATCATCAAGCTCGTTTGAATCATTCCACAAAGGGATTAATGTACCTGCGTTGTGAGGTTTGTGACAACCTGAACATGCAGTAGTACCGTACTTATTGCCTGCACTTGAGAAGTCGTGTGCAGTCCCCGCAACCGCTGCAAAAAGCATGGTTGGTAAAGCCAATAAAGCTAACAACATTAAAAGTTTTTTCATAAATACCTCCTGTCTGTTTTATGAAACAAATTTGTTGAATTACTTATAGCATTAACTGTGCCAACAATTGTCATTTTTTTATGAACCATTGCCTACTTTAATAATCTAACGTATCGCACTATATAAAGGTGGTTCACTTATTTTCATACCAAACTTGTAAGATTTTTTGGCTTGCCAGAAAATTGATCACTTATTATTGATACAAACTGTATACAAAATACAATATTTTGACACAGTGGTGGTACACTTTTGACACACTTTTGAAACAGATTTGAAACATTAACAATAAAAGATTGGACAACGACACAAATCGATACTAATTTTCAGTTTAACAGAGAACTGCCCGAAGCTATTTAATGCCGTGCCTGTCCAGCATTCTATATAGTGTAGATCTGCTAATTCCCAAAGCTTCCGCTACTTTGACCTTATTGCCATTATAATCATCAAGGGCTTTTATTAAGGCATTCTTATCGACAAGTACATTCTCTGCCTTGTCAATTGGACAGAGATTGAGGTCTGTTTTTAAAATAACACCGCTATCCTTTGCTTTTACTATTGCATTTCTGATAACATTTTCAAGCTCTCTTATATTCCCCGGGAAATCATATTTTAAAAGGCACTTTTCAGCCTCTTTAGAGAGCTTCAATATTTCATCACCTTCAGCATACTTTTTAAGAAAATAATTGGCAAGAGGAAGGATATCCAATTTTCTTTCCCTCAAAGGGGGCAGCTTGATCTCAGCAACCTTTAATCTAAAATATAAATCTTTTCTAAACTTCCCATCTTTAACCTTATTTTCAAGGTTTACATTGGTTGCAAAAACATACCTTACATTGAGCTTTATTTCCTTTTTACCTCCTACTCTCCTAATAGTGTTTTCTTGCAAAACTCTCAATAATTTTACCTGAATATCAAGCTCAAGATCGCCTATTTCGTCTAAAAATAGAGTCCCATTGTTTGCAAGTTCAAAATATCCCTTTTTATCTTTATCTGCGCCTGTAAATGAGCCTTTTTCATATCCAAAAAGTTCAGATTCCAAAAGAGAAGCCGGAATCGCATTACAATTTACGGCAAAAAACTCATTATTCTTTCTGTTACTATACTTATGAATTAGGTTAGCTATTACTTCTTTACCTGTTCCACTTTCACCCAAAATTAAAACTGGCATATCACTTTTAGCTATCTTAGCCAAATCTTTTAAGACTTGAACAAAGTTAGGAGAATTGGCTATAATTTCGTCTTTATTTTCTGTTTCTGTGTTGTTATTGTTTTCTACCGAAATTGCAGCCTCTTGTCTCTTTTCATAATTTTCAATTATTCTTTTTAAATCTTTAATTTTGAAAGGCTTGCTCAAATATTCATAAGCCCCCTCTTGTATTGACTTTATTGTCAGCTCGCTTGTACCAAAGGCAGTTATTAATATAAAAATAGCATCGTTACCTTCACTTTTTATCCTTCTGAGAAGCTCAAGTCCGTCAAGCTCATTCATAACAAAGTCACATATTATAACGTCAAATTTTTCCTTTTTTAATATATCGTAGGCGTGTATTCCATCATAAGCGACTTTAACATCATAGTCTTTTTGAAGCCCCATTTTAATTATTTCTCTTGAGTTTTTGTCGTCATCAACCACTAACACTTTAAGCTTCATAATAATTAACCGGTATCCTTATCCCAAAAGTTGTATTTTTATTGTTTGATTCAAAGTATATTTCACCCTTTAAAGCCTCTGCCAACTCTTTACAAACGGATAATCCGAGGCCGGTACCTTTGCCGGTTTTTTTAGTGGAAAAAAACGGATTAAATATTTTATCAATAACCTCTTTCGGCACACCTTTCCCATTGTCTGTTACCGAAATATCCACGATTGGCTTCTTGATTATAGATTTTACTTCAATTTGACCATTATCAGCTCCAATACTATCAGCTGAATTTTTTATAAAATTAAAAAGTATCTGCTCTATAAATCCCCTATCAGAAACAATGTCATAATCTGATGTAGAATAAGTAATTTTAATATTGTCAGAAATTGTAAAAGATATATCCTGAATCAAATTCTCTATCAGCACTTTCAAGTTAAACTCTTCTATATTTGGGTCAGGTTTTTTTGAGGCATAAAGATAATTTTTGATTATAGTCTTCATTTTAGATGTCTGTCTTACAATACTTTCTGCCCTTTCTTTTACAAACTCATCTTCATACATTTCAAGCAATAAATCAGCGTTGCCCAAAATAACGTGAATAGGCGTGCCAAGCTCGTGAGCCATTTTAGATGCAAATTGACCAAGAAGTGAAATTTTTTCAAGCTGATTAACTTTTTCATTAAGAGCAATTTCACGTTCTTCAATTTTTTTCACGACCAAATACAGCATAAAAATATATGCTATAAAACCTAAAAGAGTAAATATGGAAGCCCTCACTCTGACATGATTAATATTATGTATTACATTGGTAGCATTTTTATAAACTTCCATTACCCCTTTTATTTCGCCGGAAAAAACAACAGGTATATAAATTTCTTGTACATATTCAACATTTTTTATATTCATGAGATAATGAGCGCTTTCAACTTTATCTATATGTTTAATCTCATAAAAATTTTCCCCTTTTAAAGCTATCTTCAGCCCATCACTTTCATTATTCAAGCTTAATAACTGCTTTGAATTTTTCACAGCTAATCGCTTACCTTTATTATCATAAACTACAATATCAATTAATTCCGGTTCAAAATCAAGACTGTTAAAAAGTGTAGAAAAGTCAATATACTCATTCCATAAATTTCTATATACATAAAGACTTGTCTTACTCACTAATATATTTCTAAACTTTGCATCAAAAGATTCCTGCTCACTTTTAATAATAAAGTTTTTAAAATCTTGATAAATCATAATGTTCATAATGAATAACAATCCGAAAACAATAGTTACAGTAGTAATAAGAAATTTCTGTGTCAAAGATATCCTGTCAAAGAAATACGCTAACCTGCCAATTATATTTTTAATCAATCTACCACCTAAGCATAGGCTCTTCAACCGTCATATTTTTTCGAGCTTTCTTGTATATATCACTCAAATATTGAAAAACAACCAATCTTCTATTCGGTGCATCAAGCACATATATCCTATCCTTTGAATCAATAATTATATCTTTGGGATTGTTAAATCCCCCCAAATATACAGACGGCTTCTGATCGCCCATATAGTATAAAAATGTTCCATCCTGACCAAATATTTTAAACCCATTTGAAGCGATGTCAACTATATATATGTGCCCTTCAGAATCAAAAGCGATTCCGTTAGGAAAATTTAGCGCCCACAAATTATCCCCCGGCTCGAGTAAATCTTTTATAAGATTACCATCTTTATCATAAATAAAAACCTTACCGACAAATTTTGAAACAGCAAAAATTCTCCCGGTGCCATTTTCAACAGCCAAAGCAACTGGTGCAGGAACTTTTTCAATACTCTTTACAAACTTGCCATCGAGAGTCAGTATGTCGATTTTACCAAACAGCTGATCTGACACATATATTTTACCATCATAAACATAAAGGTCTGTTATATCTTTATAAAGTCCCGTAGAATCAAAACTTCCGCCACTTTCAAATTTCTTAAGATCTTCATCTTTAACTTTCTTACCATATGACCATAAGACCTTTTTATCTTCATTTATTTCCATTATACTTCCAGAAGCTCTGTTAGCAATAAAGATTCTTCCATCGGGAGTAACATCAATGGCACATGGCATTATACTGCCAAAATTCAAATCTCTAATCTCCTGTTTTACAAAGTCAATAATCTGTATCTTAAAGGCAATCGGAGAAGCAATATAAACTTTACCTTTCCCGTCAGTAGCCATTCTGATTGACCTGTTTTCTATCCACTTAACATTAACATCACCAACTAATTCTTTTAAGATTGCACTCTTCCCGCTCTCCTTTTTTGGGAATTCATTAGAATTGGTAATAACTCTCAAAGCCTGTATTTTTGGATTTGCTGACTCTTTTGGCCATACATACTCATCCAATACAAATTTCGGAGGTTTAGAAGCACAGCCAAATATAACAAATACAATAAAAATAAAAAATAATTTCCTCATATCCCAACTCCTACAATTTATCATTATGACATTTTAAACACAATTCCATAAAATCCGTTACATCCTGTTGAAATAACTGCTTGGATTTACCGTAATGAGGGTTGTGACACGACACACATGATAATTCTTCCCCCGTGCTTCGAATGATTTTATCGGAAGTAGGGTGCGCATTGGAATTAAAATTAGCAAGTACATGAACACCTGACTTTTTATCGGTATGACAGTTATTACATATCCCATTAATTTTATCATTTAAAAGAAATTTCAACTCTGATCCGTGAGGGTCATGGCAAATGTTACAATAGCCGGCTACTGTCGGACCGTGGGCAAACTTGGCCTCAAACATTGCCGACTGAAATTCCTGATGGCACTGCAAACACTTTGTAGAAACCGGTTGCGTAGGGGTAAAATAGTTATTTTTATCGTGGCACTGAAAACATTGTATTGCAGCAACAGGGCCGTGTACAAACTTTGTCTTAGTTTTTTCTTTATGGCATTTCATACAATCGGACGACTTCTCAAAGCTATGACAACTCACACATAAAGTCTTATTTTCATCCATATGGAAAAAAGTTTTCTTTTTTACTTTATCCCTATATGCAACTGTAGAAGTTTTGAAAAATATTTTCAAATTTTGCTGTGAACCTTTGTAGTCGATAAGTATGTCATTCTCATCTTTATCTAAAGTTACACTTTTCATAAAAACGTATTTTTCTCCATCTTTGGAAGCCAATTTTCTAAAGTTACCAATCTCTTCTACCTTATTATTAGTCTTAATAGTAAACTCTTCAGATTTTTTTACATATCCTACTATATGAATGGTCCTATTAAATACAACGGTATTATTTGTAGGATATACAATAGTTAAATCTGCGGAATAAGCCTTTGTAAAAACAAAAAACAGCAATAAACTAATCAAATATATTTTTTTCACACGCTTTCTCATAATATTCGCTGGCTTTTTCGTAATTTCCTAATTTTGCATAATTTTTTGCTAACAAGTAGTATAACTTACCCTTACTTGGAAAAATATTTTCAATGTTTTTCAAAATATCAAGGGATTCATTATATTTCCCACTCAGATATTGCACATAGGCAATATAAAATTTTGCATTCATATTAAATGCAATAGTATTCAACATTTTGTTTGCATCGTCATACTTTCCAAGCATTATATATACTTCACTCAGTTTAAGTTTTTCAAGCTGATTTAATCCATCAACTTCAATCTCTGCCAATCTTCTTTCCGCATCATCTTTTTGACCGTCCTCGATTAATCTTTTAACAAAATTAATCTTTGGTAATTCGCTTCTCTTTGTAACAACCTTGTTATTACTTTGAAATTGTTCATATTCCTCTTTAGTAATTTTACCCCGCAAATAGTCAATATATCGGCCTACTTTCGCCACATATTGACCTTGATACCCCAAAGCATCAATAATCATATTTTCTTCATTTAAAAATATTGTTAC
>NZ_JBSQOT010000068.1:0-6524 GCF_055117995.1 Deferrivibrio sp.
CACTCCAATACCTTTTGTCAGTATTGTTGAAACTACGCTGGAGTCAATTATATCTGCAGATAAAAAGTATACAAAAATAGGATTGATGGCAACCGATGGGACTTTTATCGGCAAAGTTTATCACAGGGTTTTTGAGGAAAATGGTCTAAAGATAAATGATTTTAACTCTGAGCTTCAAAATAGCATAATGGAAAGTATATACCTTGTAAAGTCAGGCCTGAAAAAAGAAGCGTCTGAAATCTTTATCAAAACCTACCTGGAAATAATTGACGATGGTTATGATTGTTTGATAGCAGGTTGCACGGAAATACCTGTCTTGCTCCCTTTTGTGGACTTGTCTTTGTCAGATGTGTATGATGCTACTGATTTGCTTGCCAGAAAAGTTGTAAGTCTGTGTCTTTAAGGGGTAGTCTATGTATCTGTTGAAGTGTTATTTTTGTGAAAGAGAATATGAAATCAATGACCCTGTTTACAAATGTGCTTGTGGAGGATTTCTTGACATAATAACGGATGAAAAAATAAATTTTGATTTTGTCAATGATAAAATCAAAGGTTTATGGAGATACGAAAAGTTTATCCCTTTGTTTTCAAACAAAAGAGTGACATTTGGTGAATGTTTTACGCCTCTTGTTGAAGATGTAATTTATGGTAAAAATGTCTATCTGAAACTTGATTACCTTTTTCCATCCGGTTCTTATAAAGACAGAGGTTCTGCTGTGCTGATAAGCAAGGCAAAAGAGCTTGGTGTAAGCAAAATTGTCGAGGATTCATCTGGCAATGCCGGTGCATCTATTGCAATGTATTGCGCAAAGGCTAATATAGAGGCTGACATATATGTCCCTGCATCGACCTCAAAAGGTAAGCTTGCCCAGGTTAGGGCATTTGGAGCTAATCTAAAACTTGTAGAGGGTGACAGGCAAAAGACCAGCGAGGCTGTCCTTAAAGCAGCCGAAAATATATATTATGCAAGTCATGTCTACAATCCTTTCTTTTTTGAAGGTACAAAAACTTTTATTTTCGAAATTTATGAGCAATTAGGATACAGACTTCCTGATAATATAGTTATGCCTGTTGGAAATGGCACTCTCTTGATTGGCGCTTATATAGCCTGCAAACAAATGATCGAAAGCGGATATATAGACAAATTTCCCAAATTTGTGTGTGTTCAGTCAGAAAACTGCGCTCCGCTGAGTGAGATGCTCAACGCCAGACCTTTAATTTATTCTGAAACAATAGCAGAAGGGATAGCTATAAAAAATCCTTTACGAGCTTTGCAGATGCTAAAAATTATAAAAGAAACGAACGCTGCCCTTGTGACAGTTTCTGATAATGATATCAAAAATGCCCTTTTAAGTGTAGCGGGTATGGGTTACTATATCGAGCCTACTTCAGCATCTGTGATTGCAGCTTTGAAAAATATTGACTTGGTAGGGGATACGGTAGTCGAACTTACAGGAAGCGGGCTGAAGGCAAACGATAAAATATCGTATCTCATAGAAAATAGCTAACCTGATATTTTTTCTTTTTTTTGATGTTTAATATATTTCTTGGATTGATAAGTTGGGATATTTTGATAATATAGGTTTATGAAAAAAATTATTGTTGCTTTGGTTTTGCTGCTTGCACTGCTGTTTTCCTATATTTCTTCCTACAAAATTCCCGAACTTATAGATGAGAATACATTTGAATATAAAATTACCTTTTTAAACCCTTTTAAATCCGATGATGCAAAAGCCATGATATTACTTGAAAAACTTGCGAGCCTAAGTGATGATAAAAGTGAGGTAAGCAGCTCAATCAAGTTTGAAAAGGTAATGATTAAGTTGGATACGGCAAAGGTTTATATGTCAGGCACAAATGAGGTAGCTTCAAGTTACAATGAATTGAGGATAATAGCCCAGATTGAAGAAGTTTTTAGAATAAATTTTGACTATATAAAAAAAATCATTATTATAGACAGCGGCAATCTATTTAAACATGTTGATGTGAGGTTTCCTTTCAGGATTAGAGACTAAAAGGGGTTTTATCATGAGAAGTGACGGCAGAGAAAATAACCAGATGAGAGAAATAAGGGTAGTTAAAGATTATATAATTTATCCGGAAGGCTCTGTTTTGATTGAATTTGGCAATACAAAGGTAATATGTAATGTGTCTGTATCTGATGGTGTCCCCCCTTTTTTAAAAGGTTCAGGTAGCGGCTGGATTACTGCAGAATATCAAATGCTCCCGCGCTCAACGCATCAGAGAAATTCCAGGGAAGCAGTTAAGGGTAAACTTAGCGGCAGGACTCAGGAAATATCAAGATTGGTAGGCAGAAGTTTGCGTGCAGCTGTTGATTTGACTAAATTGGGTGAAAGGACATTGACTATTGACTGCGATGTCATTCAAGCTGATGGTGGTACAAGGACCGCTTCAATTAGCGGTAGCTTCATTGCACTTGCACTTGCGATGAGAAAACTTTTAAAAGAAGGTTTGATTCCTGAAAATCCAATTGTTAATCAGATTTGTGCTGTAAGTGTTGGCATTTTAAATAAAGAGGCTATTTTGGATCTTAATTATGAGGAGGATTCCTGTGCGGAAACTGATTTGAATCTTGTGGCTACAGGAGATGGCAAGATTATAGAGATACAGGGGACGGCAGAAAAGGAACCTTTTGATATTGATAAGCTAAATCAGATGCTTAAGCTTGGGCTTGAAGGGATAAAAATTATAAGTGAAATACAGAAAAAGGTTTTGGAGTTATAATTGAAAGTATTGGTGGCAACCAAAAACAGACACAAAATAAGGGAAATTACAGATATTTTAAAGGGGAAAGCAGAAGTATGCTCTGCATTTGATGAGCTTGGTATTGGTGATGATATTCCAGAGACCGGTAAAAGTTTTGAGGAAAATGCATCATTGAAAGCACTGTATATATCAAAAATGACAGATGACTATGTAATTGCAGACGATTCAGGGCTTGAAGTGCGTGCTTTAAATAATCGGCCGGGCATTTATTCTGCAAGATATGCAGGTGAAAATTCAACAGATGAAGCAAACAATGAAAAATTGCTGATTGAACTAAAAGGGATCAAAGATAGAAAAGCAAAGTATGTTTGTGTTATTGCACTGGCAAAAAAAGGTGAAATTATTAAGATTTTCAGAGGAGAGCTCGAAGGTGAGATAGCCCTTGCTCCTCGAGGAAAAAACGGGTTTGGCTATGACCCGATTTTTGTTATTGAAAATGGTAAGACGGCTGCAGAAATATCTCCTGAAGAAAAAAATAGAATAAGCCATAGGGCTAAGGCACTAAAGTTGATGGAAGAATATTTTGTTTTTGGGAGTGTTAAATGAAAAACATCTACCTTGTTGGATTTATGGGGACAGGAAAATCAACAGTAGGAAGAGCTCTTGCAAAAAGACTTGACAGGGTTTTTAAAGACCTTGATGATCTTATTGAAGAAAAAGAGAATAAAAAGATTGCAGAAATATTTGAAGAAAAAGGTGAAGAATATTTCCGAAAGATTGAGTCTGAAGTAATAAATGAAATAAGTAGAAAGGAAAACTTTGTGATAGCTACCGGTGGCGGGGCAGTTGTAAACGAGGAAAACTATAAAAGACTCAAGGAAAGTGGTGTACTAATTAGTCTTGCTGCAAGTCCTGAAGAAATTTATGAGAGGACTAAAAATTCAAAGAACAGGCCCCTTCTTAATGTCCAGAATCCGATAGAAGAGATAAAGAGACTTATGTTTGAAAGGGCTTACTACTATATAAAGTCTGATCATATAATTGACACTACAGGTTTATCGGTAGAAGACGTTGTGGATGAAATTATGGAGATTATCTGATGCAAAAACTGTTTGTGGACTTAAAAAAAGATGTAGACGATTCATACGAAATCCACATAGGGCGGGGATTTATATCAGAAAAAATTGATGAATTAAATCAAAAATCAAAGTTTTTTGTTATAGATAGCAACGTTTATAACCTTTATCCATTTTTTCAAAATTTGCAAAATGTATATGTGTTTGAGGCCAGTGAAAAGAGTAAGACAATCGAATCTGTGGAAAAAATACTTGTTTTTCTTAAAAATAACGGCTGTTTGAGGGATTCGATTCTTCTGGCAGTAGGTGGCGGTATTGTTGGCGATGTTGCAGGTTTTGCGGCTTCTATTTACATGCGTGGAATAGATTATTACCAGATACCTACTACTCTTTTGTCAATGGTTGACAGCAGCGTTGGAGGCAAAACTGGGGTTAATCTTTATGAAACAAAAAATTTGATAGGCACTTTTTATCAGCCAAAGGCAGTATTTATAGATATGGACTTTTTAAATACCTTGAGTGATGAAGAATATAAAAACGGTCTTGCGGAAGTAATAAAGTATGCTCTGATGTTTGATGAAAAATTTTATAGTTTGCTTGATGAAAACTCCAAGGAAATAGAAGACAGACAGGAAATTCTTGAAAGTGTAGTTTATAGGTGTTGTGAAATAAAGGCTAAAGTTGTTAAAGAGGATGAAAAAGAGCATGGCTTAAGAATGTTTCTAAATTTTGGGCACACATTTGGACATGCAATCGAAATAGACTCAAATCACACAATTAAGCACGGTTTTGCCGTTGCAACGGGGATGTATCTGGAGACATTATTTGGTCATTATATTAAAAAGGTCAATGATGAAACTGCATTAAAGGTAAAAAATATCCTGAATAAATACAGTTTTGAGCTGAAATATTCTTTCTTGAATGAGGAAAGCTTTTTAAGGGCTATTGCATCTGATAAAAAGGCAAGGCAAAGTGGCATATCAGTTGCCTTGACACCGAAAGTTGGCTCTGGTATTATTTTAAAAGGGGTTGGTATTGATTTGATTAAGGAGTTTTTTGTTTCTTTAAGGAGCTGATATGGACGAAAATCAAAAGGCAAGATACTTAAGAGATATCGAGTACTTCTCAAAAAGGCTTGAAGAAAACCCTAAGTCCAAGGTTTTTATGCCTCTTGCGATGGCCTACTTAAAGCTTGAAAAATTTGATGAAGTAATAGAGATATGCACTAAAGGGCTTGATAATAATCCTGATTATATTGCTGCCAAGACTATCCTTGCGCAGGCATTTTTAGGAAAGGGGATGCTCAATGAGGCAAAGGGGCTGCTTCTTGAAGTTGCGACATTTTCCAGGGATAATTACAGGGCAAATAAGCTGCTTGGTGAAATTTACAGAGCTGAAGAAAATATTGAAAAGGCAATCTATTATTACAGGACAGCTTACTTTAGCTCTCCTGAAGACCTTGAATTAAAGAATTTAATCGAAGAGCTTGCTACTACTGTTGATGCTACCCCAAAAGGTTTTGATGAACTAAAAGAAGATGAACCTCTGTTAAAAGATGAACCTTCAAATGAGGATTTGTTTGAGGCTGAAACCGATATTACCGATATGACAAAAACTCTGGCTGAAGATGTGATGACCGATATCTCCAGAAGTGAGGCAGAAGATATTGATATTTTTGAAGTGGAAGCTGAAGTTGATAGCCTTGTATCAGATAGTAAATATGAAGAGGCGATCCAGGTGGTAAAAACCAAGCTTGGTTTCAACCAGGAGTATATGCAAAAAAAGATTGCCGAAATTGAAGCTTATATGAAAGCAAGAGAATCTGAGGAAATTGTTATCCCGGATAAATCAGAAGAAATTTTAGATGATTTTGAAGAAACGGAAGATTCTAGTAATGAAGTTATCGAAGGCCTTGTTGATGCTAAGCATAACGGCCTGAATGAAGATTTGCTGCCTCAAGTGGAATTGTCTGATGAATTTACCGGTGAGCAGAAAGATGTCGAGCTTGAACTGGAAAATTTTCAAGAGGCCGAAAGTGTTTTAGAGTCATTTGATATTAGAGAAGACCAAAAGAGCTTGGATGATGAGTTGTTGTCGGAGCAAGAAAATGGGGAAGAATTAGTCAAAGAGCAAGAAGAAGCTGAATTTGGCACGGGAAATGTTGAAATCTCCCAGAATATGCCACATTCAGATGATATTGAAAATGAAACCAATATCCTGTCCGACCTTGATAAAACATTTGAATCAAAATTGGACAATATCGATATAAATCCCAATAAAGAAGCAATTGACAGACTTCAGGGCTGGCTTGATAATATCGCAAGAGCCAAAGAGAAGAGAAATGTTTGATAAGATTTTAAAGTTTATTGCTTCAACAGTCAAAGGGGTAAGGGTGCTGGCGGTATTTGACAAGGATGGTATTATTGTCAGCAAGCTTGATAGCAAGGAGAGAGCGGCTGATGAGATTGCGGCTGAATTTTCATCGGTATTGAAATATATTGATAAGGTTACAACTTTTCTTATAACTGGAAGAATGGAAAAAATGTACATTGACTGTGAAACAGAAGGATTTTATCTGCATAAGATAAATAATTTCTACTATATTGTAGCTGTGATTGATAAGAGTGCTATATTGGGAAAACTAAAATATGTTATCAGCTCGCTGGAGCCAAAGTTTAGAAAGGAGCTTGACTTTTAGATGAAACTTCTTGTCGTAAATGG
>NZ_JBSQOT010000069.1:0-5862 GCF_055117995.1 Deferrivibrio sp.
TCACCATTTTGAAATGTACCAGTTATAAGCCTGTCTTTAATAAGCACTGTTTGTACCTGGTCAGAAGCAACCTTATTGATAAAATCAGAATAAGATATTTTTTGTCTGACCCCCTGCCCTGCGTTGAAAAAGTTAAACATCACCACCATCAAAAGGGCAATAACAAACCAGAGAGATATATTTTTATAAAAATTATTCTTCATCATTCCTCCTAAATTTACTTTTTTATTGTCAATTTATAAATTTCTGGTAAGTTTCTGTACATATTATTAAAATCAAGTCCGTACCCAACCACAAACTCATCCGGTATTTCAAATGCGCAATAGTCTGGATTTATATGGGCAACCCTTCTTGAGGGTTTGTCCAATAATGTGCAGATACTTATTGTCTTGGGCTTTCTAACAGACAATAACTTTTTCAGATAATTAAGTGTCAATCCCGTATCCACAATGTCCTCAACAAGAATAAGGTTTTTCCCTTCAAGTGGCCTATCAATATCACACATTAACCTTACAACACCACTTGTAGTAGTTTTTTCCCCGACATAACTTGAAACACTTATAAAGCTTATTTCTGTTTCAAGATCTATACTTTTTGCAAGATCACTCAAAAACATCCAGGCACCTTTAAGTACACCCACCAATAATACCTTTTCACCTTTAAAATCTTTTGAAATCCTTTCCCCTAACTCTTTTACCTTTTCAGATATGATATCCTTACCTATAAAAGGTTCCAAAATATGCTCTGCCATATTCACTCCTGTTTTAACGGTTGTATTTTTATATTTTTATTCTCACTTACCATTTCAACATAAATAATTTTACCAAAACTTTCAACAATACAGGAAGTATCCCTTAAAAAAAGTTCGATCTTTTTATCTATGAACAAATCCTTCAGCTTTTTCCCAAGAAATCTGTCCCCATGTCTTCTGCTTCTTACAACAAGCCTTTCTTTTACAAGTTCACCTGAAAAAAGTATTATCTTGTTAATCTCCCTTATTTCCAGAGAATCTTCGTCCTTTTCTTTTATATATTCAAAACCTTTCAATACACTTTTTTTAAAAAAGTAAATTTTATCATAACTTTTTTCAAAAATACAGTCTTTTGGCAAATTTATTCTGACGGAATCGCCTTTACTGTTTATAATATTTAAAATATTTTCCAGATGGACCTTTTGAACCCTGAAAAATCTTTTTAAAAACTCACTTAAAACAAATTTTTGTTCAAAAAGTTCAAGAGCAGTAATCTTTCGAAGTTCACCATAGAAGAAAAAGCCCATATCGTGTAACTTTACATCTTTAGTCCTGTTTAAAAGATAACTTTTTAAATTGGCAGACTCATCTTGAATTTTAACAATATTCTTAATAAAGCCTTTATTGTAACTGGCAATATGGGGGATAATATTTCCTCTCAACCAATTTCTCAGGTAGTCGCAAGAAAAATTCGTCTCATCAGTAACATACTCAATGTTTTCACTTTCTATAAATTCAAGTATAAGGGATTTTTCAATTCCAAGCATCGGTCTTTTTAAAAAATCTTTGTACATATCAAAGCCTTTAAGATTATAAATTGAACTACCCTGGAAAATTTTGATAAAAAATGTTTCCACCAGATCATCAAGATGATGTGCAGTAAAAAGAAAATCTGACCCAGAAAGATAAAAAGTATCAATCAGCTGTTCATATCGAAGTTTTCTTGCAGCCTCCTCCACACTGACATTCATATTTTTGACATATTCAGGAACATTTACTTTTTTTGTAATAAGTTCAATTTTGTACCTTGAACAAAAATCAATACAAAATTTTTCATCCCTCTCGGCAAAACTACCTCTAAGGGAATGATTTACATGACAGGCTATTATGTTGTAATTATTTTTGTAAAGTGCATAAAGAAGAGCCGTTGAATCGGCTCCACCAGAAAAAGCAACCAATATTTTTTTATTTCTGAAACCCTTTATTTCATCCAGAAGTTTTTTTTCAAATAATGAAGTCATCTATTTTCTTATTTAACTTATTAAATTCTTTAAGCTTATCTTCAAAACCCTTTCTACCCAAAATCCCATAGGCAAATTGCTTCCCTTCTTCTACTCCTGGCTGGTCAAAAGGATTAATTTCAAGACCAAGGCCTACTATTGCCGTAACAAGCTCAAATAACATAAACAAATATCCTAAAGTATATTCATTTAGGTAGTCAGCAATTATTTTGACACTTGGCCTTCCACTTTTTAAAAGGGCTGCTTCTGTTGCGGCAAGCTCAGTATTTAGAAGGCTTGAAAGATGCACCCCCTTCAAATATTCAAAATCTTTATAAAAAGGATTTTCTATTGTCTTCTCAAGTAAATGGCTTTTTATTTCTATAAAAGTTATAATTTTATCATCGGGGCCTTCCCTAAAAAGCTGCACCTGAGAATGTTGGTCAATCGCACCAAGACCAGGAAAAGGTGTCGTACCGGCAAATACCTCATTGCCATTTAAATCAAACCTTTTGCCAAGGCTTTCACCCCATAATTGTGCAAACCAAAACGAAAACTTGTACAAACCTGAACAATATGGCATTATGACATTAATTCTCTTTTCTTTAAAATATTTGATATATATCGCAGCAAGTGTCAAAAACTGTTTTTCGTTTTCAAGAACACTTTTTGCTCCTTCCAGCAATTTTTCTATTTTGATCCCCAAAAGTGCAGCAGGCAAAAGCCCAACAGCCGATAAAACAGAAAATCTTCCACCAACATTCTTTTCTACTTCATAAGCCATTATTCCTGATTCGTTAACAAATTTTCTCAGACTTCCACTTTCAGGATCAGTAATGGCCACAAGATGTTTATTCAAATCAACCCCGGAATTTCTCAACCAATCTATAAAAATAGATGCATTTGCAATTGTCTCAACAGTACTGCCAGATTTTGTAATTACAACAACAAGTGTATCTTCAGGCGAGCACTTTTTCATTATCCAGCCAACTTTCACAGGGTCGACATTATCAGCTACCCAAAGCCTTGGGAAATAACCTCTTTCTGGAAAGTTAAGCGTATTGTAATTGTGAGGCAACAGCGCATTTTCAACTGCTTCAATCCCCAATGATGAGCCGCCTATCCCTACCACTATAAGGTCGTTATATTTTCCGCTTATGCTTTTGGCAAACTGAATAATTTCACTCAAATCCTTATGAACAAGATTTGTAAAACCTACTTCCCCTTTTTCAACAAGTTCAATAAGTTTTGAATAACCTTTTTTTGCGAGCCCGATGTTTTTTTCCATTTCATCATAACCGATAAAAGAGCTGACAAGATTGTTTACACAAAAGTTATAGTCAAGTTTTACTCTGGTCATTTATCTCCTCCAGGGCATTTAATGCATCTGCCACACTATGATATATCCTATTTTCATCTATTTCCTCAAGAAAATACTTGCCATAGGATTTATTTAAAATCCTTTCATCAAGAATAATACACAGACCGTTATCCTCTTCACTTCTGATAAGTCTGCCTATTGCTTGCTTGAAAAAAATTACTGCTCTTGGAAGATAAAAATCCATAAATGGATTCTTGCCACTGGCTTGCACTTCATTGGCTTTCATTTCAAGGTAAACATCACTTATATTTTCAAACGGAAGTTTGTCTATTATGACACACTTCAGTCTGGAGTTGGTCTTTATGTCTATACCTTCCCTCAATACTGCGCACCCTAAGATTACATCCTTACTATCCGCAAAAAATTCACCCATATTTACACTATGCTGGAGCAAAATATTTTTATTGGTAACATGCTGTGAAAGTTCATCATAAATTATATTCATCATATTGATACTGTTGAAAATGAGAAGCATGGGAGCATCAATACTCTTGACTGCTTCTATGTAAAATTTCTTTTTATCTTCTATTTTTTTAGGGATAACATATACGGAATTTTTCTTAAAATTATCCTTATCCACAATATACTCACTTGTGTTCAGGGGAAGACCCAGCTCTTTTTTAAAAAACTCAAAAGATTTGTCCGAAGTAAGAGTTGCACTGATAAATGTAGCACTTATGCAAGTGTTTAAAAGCCCGTTATAAAAAATATCATCCACTTTAAGAGGAAGCAATTTGATCAAAACTGACTGTTTGGTTGGCTCAATAACCTTTACCCCTTCATGTTCCAGTATATATTTGTAACTTTTTTCTATTTTTTTAAAACTTTCAATATCCTCATCATCTAACATCTCCAATATATTTCCCCTAATAAAATCAATTATTTGCTCAAATGCTTCCATATGTTTATCATTTAAAGTTTTTTTGACCTTTATTTTAGTTTCAAACAATCTAATTTTATTTGTTATCTCTGTGTAAAGTTCAGCCCTTATAGATGTTTTACAATCTTTCAGAAAGGATTTTAAGTTGTTAACTGATACCTCTTCTCCGGCAAACATTGGAAATATATCGATTATTGAATGAGCTTCATCAAAAATAATATGCTCAAAATTTTCAAAATTTGATAAAAAACCCGATTTGCTCTTAGATGCTATATCGGTCAAAAGGAGATAATGGTTTGTTATCACTATGTCTGAAGCATTTGCAATGTCCTTAGCCTTATAATAATGACATCTTTCATAATATTCACATTTCCCTGCAAGGCACTGAAAACTGTCAGCGGTCATTTTATCGTAAACAGATTCATCAAATAAGTAATAAGGTACCTCCAAAATATCTTTTTCATCATTTTTTGAGTACCATTTGATCACATCCTGATACTCTTCCTGAAAAGGGAGGATATATTTGTAAAAACGGTAAATACAAAAGTAATTTTTTTTCCCCTTCAATATGCTTACCTTTCTGTCACAAATATTTAGTTCTTTCAGCACTTTTATGTCTTTGAAAAAAAGCTGATTCATCAATTGTTTTGATTTTGTGGATATAATTATTTTCTTGTTCGACAAAAATGAAGGAATAAGATATGCCAGTGTTTTACCACTGCCGGTAGGAGCTTCAACAACCGACGTACAATAATTATCAATCGATTCTTTTATAAATAAAGACAAATCCCTCTGATACTTTCTAAACTTAAAATCCGGAATAAGATTAATCAAAGGGGATTCATCATTAAAAAATACATCGAGGCTCATTTATTATATATCAATATTGCAGTATCTTTTGTAAAGTTCAACATCATTTGAAAAAGTTTCTCCTACATCATACTCAATAGTATCTTTCTGGAAAAGCTCTGCAAGCTTTTTCTCTATAGGGATAAAATCATTTGTTCCCTTTAATTGCGAATCGATGTAACCAAAGTTTTTTTCCTTAATGATTTTCTTAAGCTTAAAATTATTAAAAATCATTTCGTATACCAAAATTCTCCTTTCAATCCTCTTAACCGGCACAAGCCTCATATTCACTACTGCAGTTATCATATCCGCCAGCCTGTTCAGATAATAATCGCTGGTTTCTTTTGAAATAACAAGTAATTTTTCAAAGAACCCCACAATACTCCCACAGTCTATTGCAACAAAAACAGTAACACCTGATTCGGCAATATTCAGAATAAGTTCAAGACTTTCCAGATCAGGGATATCAGAAACAAATACTATGTCCGGATTTAATTCATATGCAATTTTCAAATTTTTAGAAATTAACTCCCTGTCACTGCACTCCAGAATAGAAATCACAGATTTGTTGTTTGCTATGTTGTATTCGACGTTGGTATCTATAAAAACAATATTGTACGATTTAATTTTATTATAAAAATTCATCAATGAAGAAAACACTGTACTTTTTCCGTGCCTGTAGGGAGCAGTAAAAATTGTAACCCCCTTTGGAACCTGGACAAGATACTTTCTTAAATCATCCCTTAATCCAAGATTATCAAAATCGGGAACCGTAACTGAA
>NZ_JBSQOT010000070.1:0-5817 GCF_055117995.1 Deferrivibrio sp.
ATACTTAAGCCACCTTTTACCAGATTGTTTACCACTGCAGCGACAACAATGCCAAGTATATACACTTCGTTTTGTATATTTTCTGTTGCCATTTTTGAAAGCATCACAGTTATTGCATCCACATCACTTATCCCTGAAAACACAGACAACAAAACAATCCCTTTATTACCAAATTTTTTG
Source organism: Deferrivibrio sp. (assembly GCF_055117995.1). Classification (NCBI taxonomy): domain Bacteria; kingdom Pseudomonadati; phylum Deferribacterota; class Deferribacteres; order Deferribacterales; family Deferrivibrionaceae; genus Deferrivibrio; species Deferrivibrio sp. Next base: position 181 of record NZ_JBSQOT010000070.1, read on the forward strand.
CCCATAAAATCTGCAAGAATAATTATAACCCCCAACAAAAAGGCAAATTTCAAGGCAGAAAAAATATTTACAGGATTATCTATCTTTACGTTTTCACCTTTAATGTCATAGCCATTTTTGAAAAATATCGTCGATAAAATTACAAGCAAAATAATACCGGGGGAAATATAAATAAAAATATCTTTAAATAAACCAAAATTGAATATCCATACAAGCACCATTATCCTGATAAACATAATTGTGCATCCAAGCAGTATACACAAAATGAGTATATTTCTAAGCCTTTTATCCTGCCTGTAAAGGTTGGAAAGATTTATCGTAACAGCAGTAGAAGAAACAAATGCACCAATCACAGATGAGATTAAAATACCTTTTTTAACACCTACTACTCTCACCCCTGCATATCCCAAAAATGAAATTCCTGCGATAACTATAACTATTTTAAAAATATCTGAAGGATTAAGAAGCTCAATACCAAAATATGATTTATCTGGCACAACAGGATAAATTATAGAAGCAAGAACCAAAAATTTTAAAATTGCAACAAAGTCTTCCTTTTTCATATTGAAAACAAATTTATGAATCAGAGACTTGTTGGACAAAAATGCGAATAAAACAACCCCTGCAGCTATTCCCAATTTTACTTCGCCCAATGCAATCAAATACGAAGACAAAAAAGTAACCACAAAAGCCACTTCAGTGGTTAGCCCCCTTTCGTCAGTCTTAAAATCACGAATATAACCAAGAACAGCGAAAACAATTGCTCCTATAAACCCCGCCACACCAAAATAATAGCTAAATTTTATACTTAAAAAACCTGAAATATATGCAAAAATACCAACAAGTGAAAATGTCCTGACACCTGCAATTGTCTCCCTGTTGTTCTCACTTTTTATACTGAATTGTCGTTCCAAACCTATCAAAAATGAAATGGCAACCGAAATGAAGAATAAATAGGCTTCATTCATATTATTAATAGTTAAATATTTCAGTATTCAATGGAACTTCCTTTTTAAACTCTGAGTCATCAATCTTTTCATTAATTTTTACGTCCATAAGAGTTATCTCAGTTACATTCCCATTATTGTCTTCACTAAAAATTTTGCTGATATAAATGTCTGAAAACTCAATTATCAAAAATTTCAGCCCTATTTCCGTCTTGGGAATCAGCTTAATTTTATTTTGCTCTACCATTTCAAAATTAAATGTATTTTTAGCCTCTTTCAGGTCAATCAATATCTGAAACACTATGTTGTTTGCTCCGCTTGAAGCAACTTTTTGTCTTATAAGCTGCTCTGTTGAGCTGTCATAATATTCCATTGTATCCTTTGTAAAAAGATAATATTGAGGATATGGTGAAGTATAATCCCACAATATTTTCTCCTTTGCAATTAACCTTATCTTCCCGGTATAACCATCTGTGCCAAAACCTTTTATTGTCGTTTCCTGAAAAAAGTTTGCCTTTAAACTCTTTATCTTGGCAAATTTATCTATAAGACTTTCCACATCAGAAGCATAACTGTTGCCCATAAGAAATGTAAAAAAAAGCAAAAAATATAATAACCTCATTTGAACCTCCGAAAAAATATGTTATATTATAGATATTTTTACAAAGGAGTAAAGAAGTGAGTTTACTTTTACTGGATGACGAAGAAGTTTTTTCAAAAATTTTGGGCATTTTTTGCAAAGAAAAAGGTCTTAAGTTTTACTATGCAAAAAATATTGAAGAAGCAAAAGTAATTGCACAAAACAACAAAGTAAAATATGCAATAATAGACCAATATCTAAAAAATGAAAAAGGTTCCGACTTTGGTCGCTATCTCAAAAATAAATTTCCAGAGATAAAAACAATTATCTGTTCAGGATCAAATAACGATATAAGTGATGAAGAATTAAAATATTTTGATATATCTGTCAATAAATCGGAGCTTGTTACCTTCATCAATGAAGTTTTAATAAAATCATAAAAATCATGTATAATATGATTTTTATATTGACAATTATTTTTTTTGCAATATCATAGCAGCCAAGGAGGAAAAATGAACATTAACGTAAGGACTGTTTACGCAATGATAGCAATTGGCGAGCTTGCCTCAAATCAAGGTAATGATGCTATCAAAGCATCAGATATTTCTGACAAATATGAAATACCGCCAAGGTTTCTGGAAATCACCCTGAACGACCTGAAAACAAACGGTATTATCAATTCCAAAAGAGGCGCAAAAGGTGGATTTTACCTATCAAAGTCCGCTGATTCAATAACCATGCTTGATATAATCAAGGTAACAGAATCATCAAACAAGATATTTGAATGCGAGCCGCTTCAAAACAAAAGCCTGTGCCTATTCAAGGGAATTTTCGAAAATTTGAACAACATAATCAATGATTATTTAAGCAAAATTACTGCAAAAACACTTGCTGAAATTATTCAAAGCAACAACACAAACGATTTCATAATATAAACAGGAGGAATCCATGAAAAACATTGCAAGCAAACTTTTACACGCAGGCTACAGTCCTGATTCTACGGGAGCAAGAGCTGTGCCAATTTACCAGACAACTTCTTATGTGTTCAAATCATCTGAGCATGCTGCCAATCTTTTTGCTCTGAAAGAATTTGGTAACATTTATACAAGGCTTATGAACCCCACCACAGATGTTTTAGAACAAAGACTTGCGGCCCTTCACGGAGGGACTGCCGCAGTAGCCACATCAAGCGGACATGCTGCAATGTTTTATTCGATATTAAACATTACTGATTTAGGAGACAATATTGTGTCCTCATCCAACCTTTATGGTGGTACATACAACCTTTTTAAAAATACATTCAAAAAGCTTGGAAGGGAAGTAAAGTTAATTGACTCAAGCAATCCTGAAAATTATTTAAAAGCAGCCGATGAAAAAACAAAAGCATTTTATATCGAAACCATAGGCAATCCCAAAAACAATGTAAACGATTTTGAAACAATTGCAAAATATGCCCATGACCTAAAAATACCTTTAATTGTAGATAATACAGTTGCCCCATATATATTTAACCCCTTTGACTATGGCGCAGATATAGTTGTCTATTCTATCACAAAGTTTATAACCGGCAACGGCACCAGCATGGGGGGTGCTATCGTTGAAAAAGGGGACTTTGACTGGAGCAGTGGTAAATTTCCTGAGTTTGTTACACCTGATGAATCTTATCATGGCCTTGTGTATTGGGATGCTTTCGGCAATCATGACAGGGCAGTTTTAAGGGGGGCTTGTTTTGCCATAAAAGTAAGACTACAACTATTGAGAGATATTGGGGCTTGCATAAGCCCTTTCAACTCTTTTATGGCAATCGAAGGGCTTGAAACATTGACTTTGAGAATGAAAAAACACTGCGACAATGCCCTTGAAGTGGCAAAATTTTTGGAGAATCACCCAAAGGTTTCATGGGTAAATTATCCTGGACTCCCCTCACACCCTGACCACAAAAATGCCCTTAAATACCTGAAAAAAGGTTTTGGCGCAATTATAGGGTTTGGTATTAAAGGGGGGTATGATGCAGGTATAAAATTTATAGATTCTCTTAAGATGATTTCTCACGTTGCCAATATTGGGGATGCAAGAAGCCTTGTAATACATCCGGCAAGCACAACCCATCAGCAGCTTAGTAAGGAAGACAGGGAAAAAGCCGGTGTAACTGATGATTTTATAAGGTTGTCAGTAGGGATAGAAGAGCCTGAAGATATCATTGAAGATATAAACCAGGCATTAAATAAAATGTAGGAGTTTGACATGAAAAACATATACAATAAAATGTACCAGACAGTGGGGAATACCCCACTTGTCAGGTTAGAAAAGATTTCAAATGAGCTTGGGGTAAATTTTTATGCAAAACTTGAAAGCAGAAATCCAGGGTTTTCTGTCAAAGACAGAATAGCTTACGGCATGCTCAATGATGCAATAATGACAGGGAAATTAAAAGAGGGAATGAATATAATTGAGCCTACAAGTGGCAATACCGGTATTGCACTTGCCATGATGGGGGCATCACTTGGATTTAAAGTGACACTTGTCATGCCCGAATCAATGAGTGTTGAAAGGCGTGCAATGATGAAGTATTACGGAGCAGATTTTATACTTACCCCTGCAGAGAAAGGGATGAAAGGAGCAATTGACAAAGCTTTTGAAGTGTTAAATGAAAATAAAGACAAATATTTTATGCCTCAACAATTTGACAATCCGGCAAATCCAAAAATTCACGAGGCTACCACCGGGCCTGAAATTTTTAGGGACCTGCAGGGGGAAGTGGACTTTTTTGTGGCAGGTGTAGGTACAGGCGGTACAATCACCGGAACAAGTAGATATCTTAAAAGAGTCAGCTTTAAGAGCGTGGTAAGTGTTGCAGTGGAACCTGCAAAAAGCCCTGCTATAACCAGGTACATAAACAAAGAAGATTTTACTCCGTCTCCACACAAAATACAGGGGATTGGTGCAGGCTTTATACCAAGAAACCTTGACCTTAGTGTAGTCGACCATGTTTACACAATGGAAGATGAAGCTGCAATAGAAGCTGCCAAAGAGCTTGCATTTAGCGAGGGGATTGCGGCAGGAATATCATCCGGAGCTAACTTTGAAGCTGCAAAAAGGGTAGCAAAAAATCTTGCCAAAAAAGGTGACAATATTGTATTTATAGTCTGCGATACAGGGGAAAGATATTTGAGCACAGATTTGTTTAAGTAATGTCTAAAAAGATAAATTGCTACAAATGCAAATTTTTCTATATCACATGGGATGAAAATAGGCCTTACGGTTGTAAGGCCTATGGTTTTAAAAGCAAAATAATACCAAGTCAGGTAGTCTTTTCAAGCTCCGGCAAAGAGTGTCTTTCGTTTACACTAAAGTAAATAGTAATTTCAATTTATTTAAAATTAAAGTCAAAAGCCCTTTAATATGAAAAATACGGAAAAACCACAACAAATCTTTTTATTGCAAAAATGACAAATTAATGTATTAATTTTTGCAAATCTTAAACTTAAAATACGGAGTTGTGAATATGTCGAACATATTACCTGAAAAAGGTAGCAATTTTATTGAAGATATAATCATTGAAGATATTAAAAATAATAAGAATAACGGAAAAGTAATAACAAGATTCCCTCCTGAACCAAACGGCTATCTACATATTGGTCATGTTAAATCTGTTTGCCTTAATTTTGGTTTGGCAGAAAAATTTGGTGGAAGATGCAACTTAAGATTTGATGATACCAACCCTGAGAAAGAGAGTGAAGAGTATGTCAAATCTATTATTGAAGATATAAAATGGCTTGGCTTTGACTATGGTGGCAAAGAGCTTTATGCATCTGACTATTTTCAGCAGATGTATGATTATGCGGTGCAGTTGATTAAAAAAGGGAAAGCCTACGTTTGCCATTTAAGTGCAGATGAAATAAGACAATATCGTGGTACACTAACTGAGCCAGGCAAAGAGTCACCCTACAGAAACAGAAGTGTGGAAGAAAATTTGGAACTTTTTGAAAAAATGAAAAACGGTGAATTCAAAGAGGGTGAATGTGTATTAAGGGCTAAAATTGATATGAGCTCACCAAACCTTAACATGAGAGACCCTGTAATGTATAGAATTTCATTTGCTCATCATCA
>NZ_JBSQOT010000071.1:0-5676 GCF_055117995.1 Deferrivibrio sp.
ATGATAACAAAGAAGGGAAGCTTACTTACTTTGGAGCAAAGTGGCAGATGGATTTCTAATGGGAAGCCCTGCAAAGCAGGGCTTTTTTATTTATAAATTTATTTGATTTTTCTATTATTTAGTGTAATACTCCTTGAAAAACAAATAAGGAGTCTTTTATGCTGTTAAGATTTTTTCTTCTTCTTATGACCTTGTTAGCGTTTTGCGGTTTCGGGATTGCAGGTATAAATAATTTTCCTACAGATATGGCTGGTCTGTTAAAAACTGAGCCAGCAAAAGTTATAAACATAAATCAAGACATATTAAATATAGATAAAGGTGCAAAAAGTGGATTTTTAAAGGGCAGAAAGGTAGAAATATTGAAAAAAGGAAAACCGGTTTATCATCCCGTTACAAAAGAAATCCTTGGAACACGGGATATAATAATTGGTGAAGGGGTGGTTACATCATCAAATGAGCATAACTCAACAATAGGCATAATAGAAAAATCAGCCGAATTTAAACTTGATGAAATTGTAGCTGTACCAAAAATACCTGTAGGAGTCAAATTTGTAAGCGTTGCAGGAAGTGAGGATGAAAAAAAATATATTGCATTACTCAAAGCATCATTGAACAATTCAGATTATCTGTTCATTTCAGATAACGGTTTATTGACCTGTGAGGTCAAAAGCGAAGAAAAAGGGTTACTTTTAACGATAAAAATGAATGATGGACAGCCCCTAAAAACCCTTTATTACCCTACAGAAAATATTGTGGCTATTGAAAAAGATATAAAAGCTGTGAATCTTACGGAAAGTGGTGAAATGGAAAGTGGATATTCTTCAATTTCTGTTTTATATGTTGGAGAAAACAAAATAATTGCTGCAGCAGGGGGCAATAAAGTAGATTTTTATGAATTAAACTCAGGTAAAATTGAAAAATCACCTATTAACAGTATTTATTTGGATGAAATAATTAATATAGAATCATTTGATATTGATAACGACAAATTAGATGAACTTATTATTTCAAATTTAGATAAAAATCTTAAACCAAAATCTGCTATATATAAAATCAAAGGGGGTAAAACTGATATTTATTTGCAAGATATAAAATATTTATTTAGAACCGGCTATTTTGAAGGGGAGAAGAAGCTTTTATACCAGGGTGTAGAGAAAGAAAAATTTGGCCCTGAAATCTATATTTTTAGTTCAACAAAAAATATCGGTAATGACAGACCTTATTTAGTGTCAGATAAGTACAATATTTATAACACAGGTTTTGGGGATTTTGACGGGGACAGGAAGGTTGACCTGATACACTTTAACGATAAAAAACAGCTGGAAGTTATATCTGACAATAAAGTTATTTATAAAAGCGTAAAACCTTACGGTGTAGGTGCCAAATATTTTCTGTTGAACAAGGCAGCTAAAGATAAGGAAAATCATGGTTATTCGGAAAATGATGATATGCTTGGTATGCTCAAGTTTAGACAATACATATATCCAAGGATATATGAAAAGAATGGAGAAATATTTGTTTATAACAATGAGCTGAAATTTCCAGCTTTTCCGCTAAGAGAGATTTTTTCTTCTTCAAAATTGGAAAAAATAGGGTTTGGCAAGTTAGGGGCAGTAAAAAGATGGGAGTCTGACTTGCTTGAGCCGAGGATTGTGGATATTTATATTGAACCAAATTCCAATGAAGCCTTCCTTATAGTATTAAAACTAAAAGAAGGTTTATTTAAGAAGGACAAAACTAATATAATGATGCTGACATTCAATTAAGAGGAAGACATGAGGATTTTTAGATATCTGCTTTTATTTTTGGCATTTAGTAAACTGGTTTTTGCTGCAAATACAGATTTTGTAGAAAATTTTGTAAATAAGTTAAGCAATAAAAAAGGGTATGTGATATCAAATGAAGGAAATGGAACAATACTTACTGATTTAGGAAAAGATAAAAATGTTTTTAAAGGGATGCGGATTAAAATTTCAAAAAAAGAAGAGAGTATTGTACATCCTATAACCGGAGAGGTGATTGCTGAAAAGACTTCTGATGCCGGACTTGCTGTAATTGATGATGTATATGATAAGTTTAGCACGGCAAAAATTTTAAATGGGGATAATATTAGTGCAGGGGATTACGCTGAGATTATTTTACCTGTGAGAGTTAATCTGGAATTTTACAATACCGATAGTTATACTGAGGATGAAATAAAATCCCTTCTTATAAAGTCAGGTAAATTCTCTGTTGATAAGAAGTCACCTCATAGTATGAAATTTTATGAGGACAGCAGCGGTGGTCTTATTTTTGAGGTTGACTATTACAATGATGTTATTGGAAAATTTTATTCTACTGATTTGAAGGTTGAAACTTCAGACAATGAGAGAGAAATTTATCAACAGGAGTTTGAAGCAAAGGGTTATATCCAGATGGCTGTTTGCAACCTGAAAGGGGATGGTTACGATTATGCAGTTATGGCCGAAGATAGAAATGTAGATATTTATAAAATTGTAGGTAATAAATTTCAATTTCAGGAAACTATTGACAGAAAATTTGACAATATCATAACAGTTAGCTGCTATGATTTAAATGACAATAAAATAGACGAAATATTTATTTCTATTTCAAATAAGGGCAGAGGCGCAAGGTCATTTATTTATGAGTATAATGAAGGCAACCTCGGTAACCTAAAAGATAGTATTCCCCTTGCACTAAGAGATGTTTATTTGAACGGTAAAAAAAATATTGTTGCTCAGAGGCTTACGAGGGATGGCAGGTTTGTGGGGAATATTAATTTTCTGATATACAATGGTGACTATATAAAAGGTGAAGCCATTGCAAATACGCAGGGTTTTTCCATCTATGGTTTTGGTTTGGGTGATGTGGATTTGGATGGTAAGATGGATTTAATTTATTCAAATGAAAAAAATCTGCTTGAGATATACAATTCAGACGGGAATATTATTTACAAAAGCAGAGAAACATATGCAGATTCGGTTAACTATTTTTTAATGAAAGAAAGGAAGACAGATAAACTTGCAAACAAGGAAGAAGTTGATAAACTTTTGGAAATTACAAGCAGGATATATATGAAAGACAGAATATTCGTAGATAAAAGAGGCGCTATCATAACAACCAAGAGCATATTTAATGATAATGTTGTCCCAACCTTTGAAAAATATTTCAACAAAGTAGTTACGGTCAATTTGTTTGAAAATTCAATGCTTAAAAATATATGGACATCCAAAGATTTTGGTACTGACGTAAATGACTTTTATTATGTTAAAAATGGCAAAAAAAGTGTTATTTATGTTTTAAAGGGGGAAAAAGGGAATTTTTTTACAAAGTCAAGAAGTAGTATTGTTACAATTGTATTTCCTGAAGGGATATAAGGAGAGTCTGAAATTATGCTTGTTTCCCCGTCAATATTAAGTGCTGACTTTGCAAGGCTTGGCGAAGAGGTTGTTGCCATTGATAAGGCAGGGGCTGACTATATTCATATTGATGTTATGGATGGTCAGTTTGTACCAAATATTACAATAGGCCCATTGGTAGTGAGTGCCATCAGGAAGTTTACGGTTAAACCATTTGATGTCCACTTGATGATAAAAAATCCTGAAAACTATGTAAAAGAGTTTGCAGATGCGGGTTCAGATATCATTACGGTACACGCCGAGGCGACAAATCATTTGCATAGATTGATTTATCAGATAAAAGATTTGGGTAAGATGGCAGGTGTCTCATTAAATCCTGCAACACCTGTATCAGCTATTGAAGAAATTGCCTCAGACATTGACCTTGTGCTTGTCATGTCAGTAAACCCTGGGTTTGGTGGACAAAAATTTATTGAAAGCAGTATTGAAAAGGTAAAAAAAGTAAAAGAGCTAACTCTAAGAAAAAACTCCAAGGCTCTTATTGAAGTTGATGGCGGCGTAAATAATAAAAATGCTCCACATTTAAAAGGTGCCGGATGTGACATAGTAGTCGCCGGCAGTTATATCTTCAGCGGAGATTACAAAGAAAAAATAGAGAGCTTGAAAATATAGCAACTGACAGTACAATTACATTAAAAACCTTAAATATGTTTATAATGCACTTTTATTATTTTATTCTGTGACCGCTATTTCTGAAATAATAATTTGAAAATCACTGCTAAAGTTAGCTAAAAAATCTTTATCTATGAGTTTAATCTGAGCCTGTCTCATAATTTGTGTAAATCCGATTTTGCATTTTCATTATATTAACCTTTAGTAAACCTGTCAATCCTTTCTTGAAAATAGATATATAATTGAGAAGTCCTTTGCACAATTATTTTGTTTTAAAATGATATAATCTATTGATGTTATTTGATAAATATGGTATTTATGTGATTATTTCATCGGAGGTAATCATGCCAGATTTTGATAAATTCGGATTTGCAGATATTGAAATAGAAGATAGATTCAAAGAGCCAACATATTTAGATAAAATAAACAAACTTATTAATTGGAAACGACAAGAGAAGATACTTGGTAAGTTTTATACAAAGGATAAAAATAAAGTAGGCAATCCGGCTTATCCAGCTCTTCTAATGTTAAAGATATTGTATGTACAGAAATGGGAGAATTTGTCAGATCCCCAGATGGAATTTGCCTTAAGGGATAGGATATCAGTAATAAGATTTGTAGGCTTTCCTTTAAGCAGTCCTACACCAGACCACAGTACAATCTGTAGATTTAGAAATAATCTTGTAAAGAGTGGAGCATTTGATGCTTTATTGGAAGATATAAACAATCAACTTATAGAGCATGGCTTTATAGTACAGGAACGTAAGACAGCGTTAGTTGATGCAACATTGGTATCATCATCAGCCAGACCAAGAGGTAAATGTAAAGATGTTCAAGAAGACCGTAAAGAGGATGAAATAGATAAATCTGATGAAATTAAAAATACTGAGAATAATATATCTTACAGCAATGATGTTGATGCTAAGTGGCTTAAAAAGGGCAATAAATATGTTTATGGATATAAAGCTTTTTTTAGTACAGATATTAATGGATTTATCCTTGGCAATCTTATTAAGCCAGCCAATGTAAGTGAGGTAAATACCTTTGAAGAATTTCTGGAAAAACTTAGCTTTGAGGCAGGTACAAATATACTTGCAGATAAAGGTTATGCATCTGCATCTAATAGAGCTTACCTTAATTCTAAAGGGTATAATGATTTCATTATGCATAAGAAACCTAAGGGTAAAAAGATGAGTGAATTTTTAAAATTATTTAACAGGTATGTAAGCAAATATAGATTTAAGATAGAGCAGGTATTTGGCTTATTGAAAAAGGACTTTGGCTTTAATCGATTTAGGTACCTTGGATTACAGAAAGTGCAGGCAGAAAGTACTCTGATAAGTATTGCATTTAACTTAAGGAGGGCATCTTTTATGATTAGCTAATGGATTTATAGGGACAAGTGCGTCCAAATTCCCTATTTTGGTTACATTTAGGGGATTTGGAAGGGGATTTAGGGTTTAAATAAGCCACATTTTAGTTAAATTGGCTGAAAAAAAGAGAAAATAAGTAAATTAAACCCTACACAAGGTTACGCAAAGGACTTTTGAGGGTAAATTTCGCTCCAGTCTCGAACCCGACCTGTCCATTTTTTGCTTATATCCACAGTTGCCAAATACAAAAGTTTGAAAAGTGCTTCTTCACT
>NZ_JBSQOT010000072.1:0-5254 GCF_055117995.1 Deferrivibrio sp.
CCTTTTCTTCTTTTATCAAGACTTTCTTCTATTAGACGCAAAAGGTCTTCAGCCCCCTCTTCATCTATTTCCAGGTCAGCATTCCTTGTAATTTTAACCTTAGCTGTGCCGGTAATTTCATAGCCCGGAAAAAGCTCGTTTAAATATCTTTCTATTATAAAACAATTGGTAAAAAAATATTTCTTATCACTGAAGGAAAATGTAAATATTTTTTCTACTTTATCAGGAACAATTACAACCCCATAACAAACTTCCGAATTTTTTATTAGCTCAACCATTAAAAATATTTTACCACTGGTGATAAATGGGAAACGGGCATTTTTGGTAAGCACAACAGGGGATAAAACAATCCTTATTTCTTTTTCAAAAATATACCTTACATATCGCTTCACATTTTCGTTATCAATGTGGTTAAAATAAAATTTGGCTTTGGCAAGATCGTCAATCAACTTTTCAAAATATTTACTCTCTTTTTCATATAATTTTTTTATTTTTTCATTCAATTTAATCAGTAAATCCCCTGGGGTAAACCCGGCTCTATCTTTTTCTACGTATCCGGCAGCAATTTGATCCTTAAGACCGCCGACACGTATCATGAAAAATTCATTTAGGTTTGAAGAAAATATTCCTAAAAATTTGCACCTTTCAAAAAGAGGAATTTCTTTATTATATGAAAGATTAAGTACCCTTTCATTAAATTCAAGCCAGCTTAATTCTCTGTTTATAACAGGAAATTCATTTAATCGGGTCTTCTTCAAGCTCAATTTTTACTCCAAAAACATTTTCAAAAAGTTTGGATTTTTTTTCAAAAGACAGCCTTTCAAGAAAAATATAGTCTACCGTCCTTGCGACTACCTTTACAATATCTGTTTCCTTTTTCACGATAAAATCAGCAATCTTCTGTTTGTGCCCTGAGTCAAGACTATCTGCCACCCTAAACATTGCCACAAGCTTTTTTATCAGAAAAATATCAACATCAGGCGGAAAATACTCCTTGTAATCATCCACTTCAACTTCCCTGTGCAACAAAACTACCAAAGAAACCACCTCCATATCTCTCTCAAAAACTCCTGGCAAATGGAGGGATTTTAAAATTTGATAAGAGTTATATTCATGATTTGAAGGGTTTATAAAATACCCAAAGTCATGGGTAATTGCAGCTATTTCAAGCAGTCTGAGATAAGAATTAGGTAAGTTGTGAATATCTTTTAGTTCATTAAATATCTTTCTTACATTTTCCTTGACCTTCAAAGCATGGTTTTTGTCAAACTCAAACTTTTTGCCGTAATATAAAAGGGAATTTTCAATGTATTTTCCATAACTTTTTTTTCGGTAGCTTTTTGAAAAATACATCAAGAGCTTGTGAGGGAATGTTGTAGGGGTAATATAAAATTTATTCTTGCCAGTTATTTTCATAATCTTGCTGTATGTAACAAGAACCGCTTTTAAAATATCGGCCTGGCTTCGCCTTAAACCATAATTTTCAACTATTTCTTCAGAGGAAAGCCCCTCGATTTTTTCAAGAAGGTGTCTTACATCATTGATATTAAATTCAGTAGAACTTTCTTTGAAGAAAAATCTTATAATATCAACAGTGCTCCCGGTAAAATAAACAAACTTGATATTTACTTTGCCTATTATCCTCTTAACCTCTGCAAGCATATTATCAACATAATTTCTAAAAGCTATCACTTTACCTCTTTCATCAACATCTCTAAATATTTCATTAAGTCTCAGACTGCCAAAGGGCAGAGCTTCAGAATAAATTATGCTTTTCTGGAAGCTAACTACTATAGCCACATTGCCACTTGAGACATTTGCAAATAAAAATCCTCCTTTTTCAACATCTGAAAAATTTTCAATTTCATTCATAAGAGCAGTAAATCGAATATAAAGCTCTTCATAAGGGTCCAGGACATTTAGTTGTATACCTGTCTTTTTAAATATATAATCTATAAAAAAATCTTTGTTTACTGCATCTCTTAGACCACTTGTAGCCACAGCCACATACTTTTCAACTTTATATTCACTCATCTTGTTCTGAAATCCACCTAAAATGTCAGCTGACTTTTTCACTGTCTCAAGTGTAATATACCCTTTTGTAAAAGTGTCTTTGCCAAGAGGTAATGATTTTATAAGATATTCGATTAACCTTTGCTCCCCATTTACAAATTCGCTTATTTGCATTCTGAAAGCACTGGCTCCAATATTTATAACTCCAAAAAGCCCATTTTTCATAATATTTCTATCTCCAGATTTAAAAGTTTTTCCAGAAAGTCCTTTTTCTTGAGTACCCCCGCCTTTTCAAGAGTCAAATCCCCTTTACCCATCAAAGTTAAAATAAATTTATCCTGCCTTTCTTTTAGCAAAATATTCTTGACTTTTTGCTCGTGACTTCTGTCCAAAGAATCGGCAATTCTAAGCAAAGCAGAAAGCTTTTTTACAATATCCTGAGAGTTTTCATCAAGAGCAACAAAATTTTCATGGGATTTTTTGGGAATGCTTTTTCTGTGATACCTTGCAATATTTGCAATTATTTCAATCTCTTCATTGCTAAAGCCAATAAAATCGGAATTTATAATAAGATAATATGAATGTTTATGATGCTGGGAATATGAAATATGATTCCCGATATCGTGAAGAAGAGCTGCTGCTTCAAGCAGCTCAAGAAATTCATCATTTAAATTTAGTACCCCTTTAAAATAATTGAATAAAATTACAGACAATTTCCTCACCTGCTCAGCATGAGCAATCTCCCCCTTGTATTTTTTACAGATATCATACACCCTTGAAAATTTTAGATTTTCGTGATTTTTTTGAAAAGAAAGCTTGATACCCATCTGATTTGCAGTATCTATCAAAATACCGAGCCTTAAACCGTCTGAGAGTGTATAAAATCCGCTTCTTCCGGTAATATCAAGCAAAACATCAATAAGAAGTGAGGCCGGCAATATTATATCAGCCCTTTTTGGCTCAAGCCCCTTTATACCTTTTCTTTTTTCAATATTATTGTTTGCAATTATCCTCAGAAACCTTTTTAAAAACTTTCTATCTGCATATTTTACCCTTTTTGCTTGTGCAACTGCTGTTTTTGCCTGGATAGAAGCCACATTGTTTAATGTTCCCCCAAGACAAATTATATGCTCTATGCTCCTGTCAAAGGGTCTTTTAGTAAAAAATTCTCTCATAGCATTTTTGAAGTTAATTATCTCAGAAGGCAAAGGTGGATCATTTCTAAAATATTCATGAAGCAGCCTGTTGCAGCCAAGTTTAGTTGATTCACTAAACACAACTTTTCCATCATCCACTATTACAAATTCTCCGCTCCCTCCACCTATATCGGTTATCAATACTTTACTGTCATTAATCTCAAAGTTTGAAGATGCGGCAAGATATGCAAAATATGCCTCCTTTTCGCCTGAAATTATTTCAGGCTCAAGTTTTAAAGACTCTATTATACTCTCCCTGATTTCTTCACTGTTTTTTGTATCTCTAAGTGAAGCAGTAGCTATAAATCTTATTTTATCCACCTGTTTTGATTCACATATTTTTTTAATCTGTTTAAGATTTTCGATAAGATTTTGCAGTGAATCCTCAGTTATATACCCAAATTTAAATATATCATCCCCGAGCCTTATAATCTCTTTAAAATCATCAACCAATTCGAATTGATCTTTTTCAAGAGAGAAAATCTGCAGCCTTAAGCTATTTGTCCCAAGGTCAATTATGGCTATTTTTTTATTATTTTGCATATCTCTACCACTTCATCGGCAAATTTTTCATAAATATCCCTGATATAGCTACTTCTACCGTATACTCCGGTAGGCTGCAAATATACCCCCATCTTCTCAATCTCTGATGAGTATGGGATAATTGACTTTATTCTCAATTTTTCAGAGTACTTTTCAAGAATCTCCTTATGAATATTCTTTCTCAAATCGGCCATAGAAAAAAACGGATATATTTTGTTAGTGTTTATATTTTCCATTCCAAAGAAATTCTTCAACATTTTCAAACTTCTGACAGATAATACTGTAGGGATCACCGGGACCAGTACAATGTCTGAAATTTCTGCTATCAGGCTATTGATATTTGTAAACCCTGGGGGTGAGTCAATAATTATAAAATCCGGGTTTATTACCCCTTTTTTAAGAGTCTTTTCAACCTTTTTGGAAGACTTTTTAAGTTTTTCAATGACCAAATCAATATCTTTTAATTTTAAATCCGAAGGAAGAACATAAAGGTTTTCATAGTCACTTTCCTTTATATTTAAATCAAATCTTTCAAATTCGGTTATAACCTTTTCAACCTTACCTTTAAGTTTTTGTTTGATTCTCAAATAAAAAGATGATGCCCCCTGTGGATCAATATCCCATAAAACCACTTTAAAGCCTCTTTTTGAAAGAAGATAAGAAAGATTTACTGCTGTAACTGACTTACCTACTCCACCTTTAGACGAATACACGGAAATAATTTTCATTCAAACTCACTTCAGTTTATTTTGTAGTTTTTTATAAAGCTTTTTAAATTTTACCATATTATTGAGCTTTTCAGCCAATAAATTTTCCTTGATATTGTCAAAACACTCATTATTGCATGCATTTTTAGATATCAATTTTTCAAAAATATTAAGCTGGAAAAATATATCCTGATTTTTTCCAAGAAGCTCCTGTGCTTTTTTAAGTTGTGAAAAAACATCCGATTTTTTTTTATCTTTTGTAAATTGATAAAAATATTCAAAAAAATATCGCAGTCTTTTAAACTCAATTCTTAAATTATGAATCTCTTCATCACTCATTTGTTCAAGATTATGCCCAATAACCTTGCCAGTCAATTTTTTTATTTTCTTATCAACAAAATATTCAAGGCTTACATCTTCAGATATCAAACCAATATTTTCCGCATATTTTTTTGTTTTAAAAAGCAAGTCTTTAAATTGTTCACTTTTTATTTGAGACAAAACATTTTCAAATTCCTTTTCTCTTGCCTTTTCAACATCTTTTTTGATTATTTCAAGAATATCAGATAGTTCTGAGTATCTTTTGCAATAATCATAAATGTACATCAATGTTACATCCAAGTCCCTCAGTTCATTTGTAAATTTTATTAGTTGCTTCAAGTTATTGGAAAATTGAATGTAAACGTCTTTGTCAATATAACTTTTTATTTCTGATAACAATGACCTCAATCTTCTTAAAATAACCCTATATAAATGAAGATATTCTACATCTGAATCTTTCAAAATTTTTTTATG